>JAFQTK010000036.1 GCA_017409065.1 bacterium | reverse complement strand
GTCAATTCGTTATCCTCGCTCATAGGAGTAAGTTCTGTATTGCCGCTGCGAATCAAACCCATTTTCAGATGGTCTATTGACAGATATGGATATTTATATTTTTCGAGCAATTTTTGGGCAAGTGCAGTATTGCCTGTATGCGATGCTCCTGTAATTAAAATAATCATTATCTCACCTACAAATTCAAATTTATCGATTTGAATTATACCATACTTATATCAAAAAATCTACTATGAAAACATCACCTGCCGACGGTGACAGATATTCTTGACGACCATAGGGATATTTATGCTCGGTATGTCGTCGTCTTTTCGTCGTCGAAAGTGGGTTTTGGATATACTTTGCGGTGGCTGAAAGGATAAGAAAAACCCCACAGAAGCTATTACTTCTATGGGGAAATTAATATTTATTCATAATATGGAGAAATCATTTTGTTTTCCCAATCAAGTTTATTAACATAACCACCTTCAATGTCATAGTACAAATCAACACTTTTCCATGACTGTTCATATCTAAATTTAACCTTGCCTCTCCAGTTAAGATAAGGATTATATTCAAGGTCAGGCATTGATAACCAAATACAAATAATTTTTCTTTCCTCTAATGTAATATGTAAAAAACATTCATCAGAGTCATATATCTTACCTTTAATTGTATGCATTCTACCATTTTCGTGTAATTCCACATCATGAAAATCTTTTATACCAACATTATTAAGAATTTCATTATAATCATCGATTTCGTCATTTGTAAACCCATTATCAATAAATGTTGTTTTCCAATCAGTCGAAACAACATTAACTTCTGAATTATTAGTATTATTTGAGTCATTTGAACTAACAGCAATAATCATAACAATTGCTGTGAAAACAACCATAAAACACAACAAGATAACAAGCAACTTTTTCATAATAGATCTCCATTCATATTTTATAAAATTATTGTAGCATTTAACACGTTAAATTTCAACTAAAATTATTCTATTAAGAAAAAAGCAGTCACACCAAAAGGTGTAACTGCTTTTTTCTGGCGGAGAGCAAGGGATTCGAACCCTCGAACAGGTTATAGCCCGTTACACGATTTCCAAGAGGACTCTGCAAGTCCGGAATTCGTTGATATACATAGGGTTTCGCCCTCTCATATTTTAGTTGCGACGGCGAGAATTAATATTTTAATCATACTTGTTTGGGGTATTTACGTCACCGCTGTCGTCGTCTTTCCGTCGTCGAAAGTCGTCAGCCATTGTGAAAATATCTACCCTACGAAACAGTCAATACATATACAATGAAATATATTCAAACATCTATCCAAGGCGGGATGCAGGCAGAAAAATGGCGGGAGAAAATCCCCAGTTTTGATGCAGGTCAACAATTCAGGCGGGAAGGCGGGAGATTTTCAATTTGTCGTGAGTTTTTGAGTAGTTGAAAAATTAACACGAACTCAAAAATACCCGCCTGTGCCGCCCTCTCGCCTACAAAAATAGCTCGATTTTTGAACTGCCTTGACCTTTAAACAAATAGTTCAATTTGGATAGATAGGAAGAACAAAGCGGCAACAGACACGAAATCTGTCACCGCTATTTTTTTAGCCCTCTGCGACCTTAGCAAAGAGATTGTTTTCAAAGGTACTTACCGAATCCTTCTGCATATCAACTGACACATGGGAGTAGATATTCATTGTTGTTTGGATTGTCGAATGTCCGAGTCGTTCGGATGCGATTTTAGCCGGAACACCGTATTGAAGCATCAGGGTTGCGTTTATGTGTCTGAGGTCATGAAAACGGATATGTTTCAATCCCTTTCTTTCGAGGAACTCAGAAAACATCCTTGAATATGCTCCTGTGTGCTTTGGAGTGCCGTTTGAACTACAACAAACCAAGTCATTGTCAAAGTATTCACCATCGAATTTAAGACGTTCTGTTGCCTGTTTCACCTTATGTTTTTTAAGCAAGTCAACGATTGCCTGTGGCATCAGAAGGTCTCTTGTACTTGTTTCTGTCTTAGTTTTACCTATTTCTTTCTTGCCAGTAGTACATACAAGGTTGTGGCAGATGTGAACTGTATTGCTTTGAAAATCAATGTCCTTCCATTGCAATCCGAACACCTCACCACGACGGAGTCCTAAGCCCATAGCAAGATTAATCGGAACTTCATGGTCTGTACCCTTACAGGCATTCAAAAGTAATATTGCTTCTTCTTCCGAATAGATAACCGGTTGATACTTCTCGACCTTCGGCGGGGTCACAAATTCAGATACATTTTTCGATACAATCTGTAGCCTGTAAGCATAGTCCAAGGCTTCATGAAGGGTTGTATGCACATATCTTATTGAGCGAGCAGAAAGACCCTTTTCTTTGAGTTTTTGATACATATTGTTAATCTGTGGCGGGGTGAGCTTTTGCACCTTAATTGCACCGATATATGGATAAACGTGCTTTTCTAAATTATTGCGGTATCCGTTCTGTGTGTTAACAGCAAGCTCGGTGGCAACATGAACTTCAAACCAATCCTCCGCTAATTCCTGAACAGTCACTTTGCTCGGCTCGATATATGAGCCGGAATTGTACTCATGAATCTTCTGAGCCATGGTGTTTTTCGCTTCTTCATAGGTGTTGCAAGTGACGTATTCACGGTTTCTTTTGCCTGTTCCATCAATGCCTTTTTCGAGTATGACTTGATACTTTACTCCGCCTTTTACCTTTCGTTTACGAATGTGTCCTGTCATGTCTAATTCACCTCCATCAAGAATATAATATATATTTTCAGAATTGGGCTACTACGGCTTCTTAAAACGTTCATAGCCCATTAAGACACGCTTTATTTAGGATTAACCGAACACAATAAGCAAATTATTAATAGCATAGTAAACCATTTCCTTTTCTTGTATTGAAACAGGTTCAACGGTCTGAACAAAAGATTTCAATTCATCACCATATTCAACATTGTTTATATAAAATTTAATCATTTTGTGAATACAGTCTGTTATTGGGCAACCAAAACTTTTGATTATATGCTTATTAATGGGAGCAGAAATGTCTGACTTTACAAGAATAGTTTTAACAGTTTCACTATCTATCAACACTCTGACTTTGAACCAGTTACCGTTTTTACTTAATGAGCAAGAAAGAACATAACCATAGTACATACCGGTGTATGGAAACGATATATCATTTTCTTGAATATCAAACTGTGTTTCTTCAATTTCTGATGTTCTATTGCCCACAAATTCAAACAAATTATAACCCTGCAAGGCTGATTTATCGCCGAAATAGAACTCTTTTGCAGTTTCTCTTATTGATTCAGGAAAATCTGAGGTTATCAGATTACTATCAAAAAATTTATTTGTTACGGGACTGTATCTTCTTGAATACATAATAAAAATCCTTTCTTTTACATATTTTTTATTTGATCTCGCCTGCAAAAGCCTGTTTAGACTTCAACAGGCGGGATTGTTTTCATTAGATTTCAAGGGCATTTTTAAGAATATCCTCATCGCTCTCAATCTCAACCTGTTCGGTTGGGCAATTAAAGCGAGAGGCAACTATTCTGATACCTCTAAAACCCCTAACAGTCTTACCGAAATCACCTCTGAGGTTTTTTGTTGGACTGATGTTTAAGGACTCTGCGTTCTCGTTCAAATATTTGAAGAACGTTATAGCAGATATAACCGGCTTAATTGCGTTATCGCAACACCAATCGGAATAGATTTTATGTAAATCCTTCGATGTGGCTGTACCCTGAGGGTTGAACGCAATATAACCGTTCGAGCTAAGAAACTCAACGATATTGTTATTATCCTTAATAACCTCATTTTTGTTTCTCTTGGCTCTTTCACTTAATGTAAATTCAAAACCGTTCTCTGCAAGTCTGAGCAGACCATCGAGACACCAATTAATGATGCCGTCGGTCTCTACAATCAGCTTTTCAGAGAGGTTCTTGTCATCAACCCTATCAGCAGGCTTATCTTTTGTTGTAAGAATAAGCTGACGGCGATAGAAACCTTGGGAACGGTCGTAAAGTGCCTTTAAAGCACCGTTGCCGAGACCTATCAAACGCACATAGAGTAAGCCCTGATAGCTCTGCTGACCCTTTTTCTCAAGATCCATTTTGCCCTCCGCTGTGACAATGGTTTTTATTACATTCGTGGATGGCAGACCCTCAATGCCCATGTCATCATCAAGAAGGAGTAATTTTCCCTCCTGATCTGCCGGGCAAAAACGGTTTGTCTCTAATTTCTTTATACTTCCGGTGTTCATGTTATCACCAAGAATATGGCGAAGAACAACACCTATGCGGGATTTACCTTCGCCACCCTTGCCGATAATAAGCAACATTGTTTGTGCTTTGGTACAGGGTATAAGGCAGTATCCCATGAACTCTTGAAGTGTTGGAATATCCTCCTTATCAAGAAGTTCGTTAAGGAACTTAAGCCAACGTTTTGGCTCAGAAGCATTAGGATTATATTGAACCGGCAAGCGGTTTAAAGTCCATTCCTTATGTTCTGAAAATCCCTCTGATATAGAATAAGTGCCATTATTGAAATGGATTTTATCTGTATCAATAGAGAAATCCTCAACCTGACAAGAAATCTTGATTACTTTAAGCAAGTTTTCCATTTTCTTGTCAACGCCTGTCACCATATAGTCCTTTATCGCTTTGAATATGTTAGATTTTACTGTTTCATCTGGAACATATCCATCTATACTATATAAAGAACCGTGTAGACATCTTAAAGGTTGTATTTCAAGGTATTCCTTGGCAAATAACACTTCATTTATTTGGCTATCAACAAGCCAAGAAGGATCTTCCTTATCCAACTCTACGAGTTCATCCTTTAAAGCATTAAGCAATTCGGGACTTAATTGTTCTGATAATTTTTTCATAATTTACAATCTCCTTTCCGTAGTCCATAACTACTAATATTTTTTCTTCTGTTGTTCCGTTCACCATACTCATAAGATAATCAATCCTATCAAGATTGGTTATCGCCTTGACAAAAAGTGGGTGCAAATCATCATCGCTTTCGCTTGGCTTGAAGATAGTTTTATACGATTCCAACAGAACTTTGTACTCGCAAAGTATATTATTGTATGTAGGAATACGCTTGTTGAACTCGTTATCAACAGATATCTCTTTGCGAATAGGTTTAGGTCGTTTGATTTGTTTGACACTTTTATGCTTCTTATATCCTACTGACTGATATTCAATACCGAAATCCTTTGCAATCTTCTTAGCAGCATCAATCTTGCTGAGCTCAAAATAGTTTGCAACGAAGTCGATTACATCACCGTCAGCCTGACAAGCAAAGCAATGGTATCTCTCGTCAACCTTCATGCTGGGGTTGTTGTCATCATGGAAGGGGCATATAGCCATACCGCTATTGTTTACTTCTAAGCCGTAGACCTCTGCCACTTCTCTTGTGTCAACAGCCTGTTTAACATCCTTAAAGATGTTCATTGTTACTCCTTTCCTTCGAAATCATATTTAACGAATTTTCGTCGCTTTCGAATTTACCCCCATAGTATATTCGAAAATGTTCACAATCTCGAGTTTTATAGTTTGGTAAAGTCGGCATGTTTTTACCTGACTTAGTTAATTTATTCGGTAATTGTTGTTTAACAATTGACAGAATTTAACCTATTATGTTATATTTATCAACGATACTATTTTCTATTTATGTTCGGAAGTCGTTCCACCCCTTTATCGAGCCGGACATATCACTCTAAGGTGCTATAAACACACCTACACTTACTTGAAATCGGAGATTTTTGAAAATTTTTAGGAGAAATTTATGAAGATTCATATTCCAGAACTAAAAAGAGACAAACGTGGTGGCAACCATCAAAAAATAAAATATAAAATAAAAAAAGCGAATTTTAACAAAACACCATTAGAATATTATGAGTACATTGATTTAGTACAAAAGACTGTTGTTTATGATGTTGTTAACGAATATAATCATTACCGTAGTTTTTCACAATTAATCTATGGAATGGATAATAATATCGCAATGAGTCCAACTAGACGATTACCATCCGAAAAAACGCAAAGAGACTATATCAGAGAATACTTGTTAGGCAGTAAAAGTAATAATAAGAAGAAATTCAAGTACTCTGAGCTTGTAAAAAAATGTTTGAAAGAATACTCACGAGAACAACTTTCTATTCTCATGAGAAATGATGATTTCACATATGATATTACATACTACGATGCAAACGAAAGCCCATCAGATTATTGTCACCCTAATATCATTTTCTTTTCACCGGAAGGTAAAGAAGATGAATTAGTCAAACATTTTAAGGTGTTTTTTGCAGAAAATATCAAGGCTCTTATGATTGGATATAAATGTTTGATGATATTCTTTGAGGATTATGAAAATCTCGAATTTTTCATCAAAAAAATTGAAGAACTATTGGGTGAAAGAGATTACTATCTTAATGGTAAAAAGAAACGAAAAAAGAAAGTAAAAAAGGAATGTCAAGAAAATATGACCCCTGAGCAGAAACAATCCGGACAGGATGAAGGCGGGAAAAAGGCAGAAGAAAAAAGCTGATTTTCTTACACATCAACAGTTCAGGCGGGAAGGCGGAAAAAATTCAATTTCTCGTGAGATTTTCAACAATCTGAATATCAGCACGAACTCAAAAATTCCCGCCCTGCCGCCTTCAAATGCAAAAAAATACTACTCAAACATTATCCCATCCCACACCTTATGGTGCGAGATGGGATTCCTTTTTTAGTACTCCTCTGCGAGCAAGAATGTATGATGCGTTTCATCGTCAATGACAAACACTTTTTCTGTGACTATCTCATCAGTCAACAATAT
>JAFQTK010000035.1 GCA_017409065.1 bacterium | reverse complement strand
TACATAAGAAGCTCCATCGGAAATCAATCCGCCAACATATCCTGCTCCATCAGCAATCGCATCGCCAACAGGACTTAATATATCTCCTACATAAGAAGCTCCATCGGAAATCAATCCGCCAACATATCCTGCTCCATCAGCAATCGCATCGCCAACAGGACTTAATATATCTCCTACATAAGAAGCCCCATCGGAAATCAATCCGCCAACATATCCTGCTCCATCAGCTATTGCTCCGCCGACATATGAAAGACCGCCAACAACTGCACCACCTGCACCGGCAACAACTTTACCGGTAGCAATCGCAGCATTACCAAGAGCTTGACCTGTTGCGACAGCTCCGTCAGCGACTACACCTCCAACAGCACCAGCACTATCAGCTATTTTATCAGTTAATTTGTCTGCATTGTTCCAAGCATCTGTTAAGCCCACAGCATCCGCAATTCCTGCAAGACCCGCACCTAAACTATTGCCTTGGAAATGTTGTCTGTCAGCATCTAACTTAGTTCCATCGGTGGCATTACCATAAAGCATACCTACACCGGAACCGATAAATCCTGCAATATCTTCATCTACACCAGCTTCTTCTGCTACTTTTTTACCCCCGACGACAACTGCATTTTTCAAAGAACCCTTACCGACTTCAGCTACAAAATTACCAACACCTTCTGCTGTAACTGCTTTATCAGCAACAGCACCAAGATCAAAATTTGCACCTTTCAAACTGTCATATCCGGAACCCATCGCTGCTCCGACAACACCACCAACCATTTCTCCAACGGTTCCGCCTATGTCTTTACCAACACTTTTTGCTGTTTCTGATATTGCCTCTTCAATTAATAAATCGGCTCCGGCTTCTAATGCAACGTCTACTACTGCCTCTGAAGCACCTGCAGAAAGAACTGCCCCAACTACTCTCGCTGCAGTTAGACCGGCTTCTAAAGCATTGTCTTTAGCCTGGTCAAAACTATCTTTGACTAAATCTTTATCGGCAGTCATAATACCTGCTTCCATATTAAGCCAACCATCTTGAAATTCACCCATAGCTTTCACACCATTTCCAAGTGAATCCAAGCCCATATACTTGTCAATAACACCTCCAACCCCCTTAGTTGATTCTCTAATAATATCGCCAGTAACTTCAGCCACAGTTTGAATGTACCCGCTATAAATATCCCAAGCACCTTCGGCGACATCAGCAATTCCCTCACCTGCTTTTTTGCCATATTTTTCTATTTGTTTGAAAATTTTACTTTCAACGGCCATTTCAGCACCATTTTCCAAATCTTTCAAACTTTGTTTCATTTCTTTTTTATCAAAAGTAGCAGTTGCTCCGACAAAATCATATGCAGCACCCAAAGCATTTCCAACACCCTCACAAACACCTTCAAGGCCCAATGGCTTAAGGATATCACCAGTAAACTTACCCGCAAATTTCAATACACCGGAAATTGCACCTGTAATTCCTTGGATAAGTTTTTTAACACCTTTAATAACTGTTTTTACAACTTTTTTACAAGCATTAACTAGCTTTTTAATTAAACTACCAATCCCCCTGCCTTTCTTTTTACGAGCTTTTTCTACTCTTTTCCAAGCATCACGAGTTTGAATTACACCTACTTTGTATTTTTCGGCTACATCTAAATTTTTATTATACTCTGTTAACTTTCCATTTTGAGTTTCCAAGTTTTTATCAATATCTTCAATCTTAGCATTAAGAGTGTCTATTGCCCCTGACACAAGCTTAAGTTGTTCAGCCTTAGTGTTTAATTCACCAATAAGTGAATCATTTTCGTCATATAACATTTGGACTTTTGGGGACATTTTGTAATTCATCTGCATTTTTTGAGTAACCCACTCACGCATGGTTTTATCATCTTTTTTCGCCCCAGATTTTTCAAATTCCTTGATATATCTTTCAATCCATTCATCAGCACCTTTTTCATATAATTCGACTTCTCTTTTTGCAGCCTCTTCGTTAGACTCAATTTGCTCATGCAATTGTTCCATTTCCTCTTCTAATTGAGATTGCTCAGCTTCTCTTTTAGCAAGTTGATTTTCCGCAACTGCTTTTTGTTCTTCCAATACTCTTATTGCATTTTCAGTTGTCTTAATAAGAGTTTTGATACGAGTAATTTGCCCCTCAACTTTTTTTAAAATAGCACTGGCTTGAGCCGAAGACCCGACTGCTTCCAAATTGCCATAATCAAAATCTTTACATTGCTGTTCCAAATCCGTTTGTTCAGCAATCAAAGCATTATACTTATCTTCGTATCCTTTGAGAATTTCCATATCAGCATCTATATCGGCTTGAGTCGCTGCCACAGCTTCTTGGTCATAAGGAGCATCTTGTGTTTCCTCAGCTTCATCTGTTTTATTTGTCTTATCAGTAGATTGAGTTGCTTTAGCATTCGTTGCAGTAGAAACCATTACTACATCACCCTCAGTTCCTCTGAGTTGTAACTCCTCTAAAACCATTTTTAACTCAGCTTGGTTTGCAGTCGTATTACCGTTTTCTAAATCAAGTTTTAGTTGATTTAGTTGTGCTGTTGACATTGCCGATACATTAATGGTCATAATTATCCCTTTCATTTTCCATAGATATCTAGTGTGTTTATCGGCATTTGCACCTTGTTACTTTAAATATTTTTTCAAAAATTTACAAATATTTACAACAAAATATTCTATGTTAAAATTTGACTTATGATTGATAAAATTGTAGAAAATTTAAAAAATGACAACACACCACGAACAGAATTTGTACAATTAATGGAAGAATACAAAGACCCGTTTTTGGTTTTAATTTCATGTATTTTAAGTTTAAGAACAAACGATAAAACAACTTATCCTGCCACACTAAGAATGTTAAAACTTGGAACTAAACCAGAAGATTTTTTAAATGTTACGCAAGAAGAATTAGAAAAAGCCATTTACCCTGTTGGTTTTTACAAAAATAAAGCAAAACAAATTCTTGATATTTCAAAAGAACTTGTTGAAAAATACAATTCACAAGTTCCCGAAAGCATAGAAGAAATGACAAAATTTAAAGGTGTCGGCAGAAAAACAGCAAACCTTGTAATGGCAAAAGGATTTGGGAAACCTGCAATATGTGTTGACGTCCATGTTCACAGGATTTGTAACCGGTGGGGTTATGTAAAAACAAAAGAGCCAGATGAAACTGAAATAGCATTAAGGAAAAAATTACCCACTAAACATTGGTTGGATTTTAACACATTACTAGTCACACACGGTCAAAACATTTGCAAACCACTAAACCCAAAATGTGAACAATGTTCAATTAGTCAATATTGTAAAAAACTTATCTAATAGACAATTTATAGCTAATAAAGTATAATTACGAGGTGATAACACGAGGTAATTATGCAAGAAATTAAAGATAGAATTACTATAAAAAATATGATATTTTTGGTACTAATTATTTTAGTATTGAAATTTATATGGGCTGTAAAAGGGCTGACGATACTGGTTTTCGCATCATTCGTAATTGCAGCATCTCTAAACCCGTTGGTTGATAAATTAGAAAAATATATGAAAAGAGGTGTTGCAACCACTTTGGCTCTTGTTGCGTTTTTAGCGGTTATTCTTGGTGCGTTTGTCCCATTAATTCTTATTGTAATCGGTGAAATAGATACATTAATTTCAGAACTACCTCAAAAACTTGCGATAATAAAAGATTTTATCGCAACAAAAAGTCTATGGGGAACAAAACTATCCAGTTTATTGGGCGACACACCCGCAATCAGTCAATCTTCTACCGAATTTTTGGGAAGTGCAGTACAAAAAACATTGGCAGCATCAGCAAGTTTAGTTGGTTCTTTTGCCATAATGTTTATTATAACAATGATTGTTTTTTATATGCTACAAGACAAAACTGTTATGCGAAAATGGTTTCTAAGTTTATTTCCACCTGATATAAGAGATAAAGCTTCTGAAATATCAAAAAATATAACAGTCAAAGTCGGCGGATTTATGATTGCACAGAGTACATCAATGTTATCAGTTGGAGTTGTAACATCAATAGGCTTGGCTATTTTAGGCGTGCCTTATGCAATAGCTCTCGGCTTAATCGCAGGGATTTTAGACATTGTTCCGATTGTCGGTCCAATAATTGCTACTTTTATGGCAATTTCAGCAGCATATTCAAAAGGCTGGGCAATCATAATTGGGGTTTTAGTTGTTTACATTGTGGCACAATGGATTTCAAATAACTTCATAAGACCGCTAATTTTTGGTAAATTCATGGATTTACACCCACTTGTAATTTTGCTATCTTTCCTTGTTGCAGCAGAATTTTTAGACGTATGGGGTGTGATTCTTGCACCGGCAATTGCAGCTGTTGTTGCAGTACTTTTTGATGAATTATACATAAAGCAAATTAATAAAAAGACTCAGCCGTTAGTGGAGAATACTGAACAATGACGGATGAAAAATTTTTATACCAACATACAATAAAGGAAGATACCAATTTCAATATTTGGACTACGTTTCCAGGAATCTACAATTTTGGGATGTCCTCATTAGGTTATATGTCAATTTTCAAAACACTTGATTTGCAAGATAACTATTTTGTAGAAAGAATTTTTGCAGACACAGACCCGCACAACACTCAACTTTCTACTAAAGAAGTTGATGTAATGAGTTTTTCTATGTCTTTTGAAATAGATTTTTTAACCATTTTCAAAATAATGGAAAAGTTCAATATCCCACTAAAATCAAAAGACAGAACAGAAGAACATCCAATAATATTTGTAGGTGGACCTGTTGTTACGGCTAACCCCGAGCCTTTTTGCGAATTTTTTGATGTCGTAATGATTGGAGATGGTGAAAACATTGTTGATTTAATGGAATGTTTAAGAACCAACAAAGCCCTTCCTAAACTTGAAAGACTAAAAAAACTTGATGAACTGGGAATAGTTTATGTCCCTGCATTTACGGAATATGATACAAAAACAAAAAAAGTCACAAAAAACGGCCAAGAATTTGAAATCAAAAAGATTTGTTCAAATTTACCACAATGCGTAACAACACCGATTTTGACAGAAAATAGCTATTTTTCAAACACATACATTATTGAACTGGTTCGAGGTTGCCCTCAAAAATGCGGTTTTTGTTTAGCTTCGTACTTGAATCTTCCTATAAGATTTGCCAGTTATGAACAAATAATCGAAAATATCGATTTTGGATTACAACACACAAATAAAATAGCATTTCTAGGTGCATTAATATCATCACATCCCCGTTTTGATGATATCTGTAAATATATTTATGACAAAATTCAAAATGGAGAAAACATAGAGCTTTCTGTTTCTTCTCTACGAGCTGATTCCATCTCTCCACAAGTAGTTCAAACATTAGTTGCTGCAGGGCAAAAACATACAACTATTGCAATTGAAGCCGGAAGCGACCGATTAAGAAAAATTATAAACAAAAATCTTACTGAAGAACAAATTTTTGAAACAGTTAAAATTGCAAAAGAAAATGGATTAAAAGGACTAAAAATATATGCAATGATTGGTCTGCCGACAGAAACGCAAAAAGATATAAAAGAAATGGTTGAACTTGCTAAAAAGCTCAAAAAAGAGTTTAAAGGATTTGACCTAACATTCTCATTTGCAAGTTTTGTACCTAAAGCTCACACTCCATTCGAGTTTTGTGAACGTGAAGACACAAAAAAACTAGAAAAGAAATATGAATACATAAAAAAACAGTTCCATTCATTAGGAATAAAAGCTCGTTGCTCAAGCGTAAAATGGGACTACATCCAAGCATTATTCTCTCGTGGGGACAGACGTCTAAATGAATATGCCGAAAGAGTTTACCACGATGTAGGAAATTTAGGTTCGTTCAAACAGATATACAAAGAAATGAAAAAACAAAAACTTTTGCCTGATGGAGATTACTTTGCAAGAAGAGAAATTTCGTTTGAAGAAACTAATCCTTGGGACTTTATTAAAACATTTACGACAAAAGAAGATTTGATTAAAGAAAACAAAAGGTTGTTAGGTAAAAATGGCTGATAAAATAAGACTAAACAAATTCATTGCATCATGCGGGTTCTGCTCTCGCAGAAAAGCTGATGAATACATACTTGAAGGAAGAGTAAAAGTTAATGGAAATATTGTAAAAGAAATAGGGACCTCAATTACTTTAAAAGATAAAATTCTAATTGACAATAAACCTATTGCAACCCCTAAACTTACTTATATCAGATATTACAAGCCTGCCGGATATATTACAACGATGGATGATGAAAAAGGCAGAAAAACAATTTATGATTTACTCCCTGACGAAGTAAAACACCTAAAACCGGTTGGCAGACTTGATAAAGATTCAACAGGTTTGTTGATAATGACAAACGATGGCGATTTAATTAACCAGCTCACACATCCGTCTATCAAAATCCCTAAAGTCTACCGTGTTGTTGCAGAAGGCAAAGTTACTCTGGAAAATTTGCAAACCATGGCAAAAGGTATTGAAATAGAAAATGGCAAAATCGCATATGCCGATTCGCAAATTATCGATTTTGAGGGCAAAAATACTGTTTTAGAAATAGTACTATACCAAGGGTTAAATAGACAAATCAGAAAAATGTTAGATTTTGTGGGACATCCCGTAATTTCACTTAAGCGAGTTTCTTGTGCTAACATTGACCTTGCAGGACTAAAACGAGGTCAATTTAAATACTTAAAACCTAAACAAATTGCAGATTTAAAAAACTACATCAAAAAAATCGAAAAATTAAATCTCGATAAATAGTCTTTGTCCGACTATGTTTGGCTTACCGTTGTAATAACCTGCAAAATATCCACCTTGAACAGGTTTGTTTTTGGCATAAAATTCACTTTTTGCTGCAGAAGCAGAAGATATAAACGGATTCCCCAAAGAAGCACTTGTGCTTTCAATCATTGGTGTTAAATTAACATTTCCGACTGCTTGCGGTTGCATAAAAAAGTTCACTAAATTCATTGCCATAATTACTTTTACCTTTCAATCACTACCCTATTTTCATGTATAAGGATTTGATTTTATTTGTAATTTTATTATACCAAAATATTAAGATTTTGTTACAAAGATTGCAAATATTTACTTCAAAAGTATGACTCTATGCCTGAAAACTGGAAATTAACATATACTCATGATAAATTACAGATATGTTTACAGGACTAATTGAAGAAACAGGAACAGTCAAATTATTTGAAAAAACTCAATCAGGAGCACTGTTAACTGTTGAATGTAAAAAAATTCTTGAAGATATAAAACTTGGTGCAAGCATTGCAATAAACGGTGCTTGTCACACTGTAATTGATTTTTCAGCAAATTCTTTCACAGTTCAAACAAGCAATGAAACTCTTTCAGTTAGTAATTTTGAAAAATTAAAGTCAGGAAGCATTGTCAATCTTGAACGTGCAATGACCTTATCATCAAGACTTGACGGACACTTAGTATCCGGACACATCGACGGAACAGCAACGTTTTTGGAACAAACATCAGATGGATTTTCTAATAAATTGTTCTTTCGACTGAATGAACAATTAAAAAAATATGTGATTTATAAAGGCTCTATCACAATAAATGGCATAAGCCTAACAGTAGCAAGCATTGCAAACACGGTAATTTCCGTGGAAGTAATACCACATACTATGCAGAATACTAATTTAAACACTCTCAAAGTTGGAGATATTGTAAATATTGAAACAGATGTTATTGCAAAATATATTGAAAATTTTTCACATGTGGGCAATAATACTACTAACATAACAAAATCGTTTTTGGAAGAAAATGGTTTTATTTAATTCGCACAGGAAGGCTGGAATGGATAAAGACAAATTGATTTTTAACTCAGTAGAAGAAGCAATAGAAGACCTTAAACAAGGGAAAATTATAATCATAGCCGATGACGAAGATAGAGAAAATGAAGGCGATGCAATTTGTGCTGCTGAAAAAGTAACACCGGAAATTACCAACTTTATGGCAACAAAATGTCGAGGGCTAACTTGTCTTTCTATCACACCTGAAAAAGCACAACAATTAAATTTATCTGAAATGGTAAAAAATAATACAGATGTAAAAGGAACAGCATTCACACAAAGTATTGATGCAGACCCAAAATACGGAGTAACAACAGGCATTTCAGCACACGACAGAGCAAAAACTATTGAAGTAGCCGTTGCACATGATGCAAGACCAAGCGATTTAAGAAGACCGGGACATATTTTCCCACTTATTGCAAAAAAAGGTGGAGTACTTAAAAGAGCTGGACATACAGAAGCCGCTGTTGACTTAGCCAGACTTGCAGGACTTACACCGGCAGGCGTTATATGCGAAATCCTAAATGAAGACGGAAAAATGGCTCGTCGTGATGACCTTAGAAAATTTGCAAATGAACATAATTTAAAATTTATAACTGTTGCCCAACTAATTAAATACAGGATAGCAACTGAAAAATTTGTCAGCAGAGAAGCAACTGCCAATTTACCAACACAGTACGGAAATTTCAAAATCTATGGATATATTGACCACTTATCAGGGGTTGAACAAGTTGCTTTGGTCAAAGATGATGGTTCTGATAAAACACCTCTTGTCAGAATGCACTCCGAATGTCTTACAGGTGATACGTTCGGAAGCTTAAAATGTGATTGTAACAGCCAACTTCACGCTGCAATGCAAATGATTGAAGAATACGGCAAAGGTGCAGTTGTATATTTAAGAGGACATGAAGGCAGAGGCATTGGACTTGTAAATAAAATTAAAGCCTATGAATTACAAGAAAAAGGACAAGATACCATTGAAGCAAACATTTCTCTCGGTTTCCCTTCCGACTTAAGAGATTATGGAATCGGAGCCCAAATTTTGAGAGATTTAGGCTATACAAAATTTAATCTTATAACTAATAATCCGAAAAAAATTATAGGATTAGAAGGTTATGGACTTGAAATTGCAGAAAGAGTTCAAGTTGCATCTTGCGTTACTCCTTATAACGAAAGATATCTTCATACAAAAAAAGAAAGAATGCACCACTTGCTAGGAAATGAGGTTCACTAATGGCTAATATAATGGTTTATAAAACAGAACATTTGAAACCCGAACAATATAAAATATTCGCAGGGGTTTATAATGATTTTATGAACAAGGCAGTAAGCGAATACAAGTTTGAACTTGAGCCTTTGACATGCGAAGAATTTTGCAAAGCCGTAGAAGATAATCTTTTTCAATGTATAGTTTTGACAGAAGATAATATTCCTACTGCATTTTTAGCAGCTACAACAGTGATTTCTGATGGTATTGAACTTAATATAATTCATTGTTTAGGTGAAGAAAATATTATTCCTAAGAAAAAAGTTTTATTAGAAAGATTTTTGGATGAAAATAGACAGCTTATTGAACAAAAAACTACAACTTATCCAATGTTAGGGAAACAAGATGATTTTGTTTGCGACATAACACACTACGGCTTTAAGTTAATAGGTTTAGCAGTAGAAAGATTTCAATTCAACAATCTTCCAAGTATTGCGGTTCTTAAAAATCTCAATAAAATTAAATTGCCTGAAGATTATAGATTAGAAAATTGGAACAACAAATATAAAGATAATGCAATTGAAATAATTCACGAATCTTTTAGCACTGCATCTGATGCCCTATTTGACCCAAGATTTTTGACAAAAGAAGGATGTACGGATATTATTGAAAAAATATTGGATGGAACATACGGAGAATTTTTACCGGAAGCTACAAAAGTGGTATTATACAAAAATAATCCTATCGGTGTTTGCCTTGTTAATATAACAGGCGGATTGATTGCAAACTTACCGCTTGTGGGGATTAAAAAAGACCACCACCAAAAAGGTTTAGGAAACATTCTTGTTCAAGCAGCAGTAGAACACTGTTTTGAAATGGTTCAAAAAGGTTTGCTCAACATTTCTGAAATAAACGCAAGCACAGAAACAGACAATTTTGCGGCAATAAAAATGTATCGCCGTGTAGGTTTTAAAGAAGACTATCACTACCCACAAGCGTACTTGCCTGCGGGTGGAAGAAAAAATTAAGTTAAATAATTTATTCTATAACTTTAATCCAACCTTCAGGAGCATCTAATCTACCCATTTGGATTCCTGTTAAAGTGTCGTACAATTTTTGAGAAATTTCCCCCATTTTTTCCATGCCTGATGGGAATAAAATTTCTTCGTTCTTATTAACAACTCTACCAACAGGAGAAAGAACAGCCGCAGTACCACATAAAGCACACTCTGCAAAATCCTTAACTTCGCTGAAAGGGATGACTCTTTCTTCAACTTCTAACCCCAAATAATGTTTTGCAACATACATCAAAGAACGACGTGTGATAGAAGGTAAAATCGTAGCTGATTTTGGAGTTACAACTTTATTATCTTTAGTTACAAAGATAATATTTGCACCGCCTGTTTCTTCAACATTTGTTCTTGTTGCAGAATCAAGGTACATATTTTCATTATAACCTTCGTTGTGTGCATCTACAATTGCATGCAAACTCATAGCATAATTCAATCCTGCCTTAACGTGTCCCGTACCTCTTGGGGCAGCTCTATCAAAATCAGGAACACGAAGCGAAATAGGCTTAGCCCCCCCTTTAAAATACGGACCAACAGGTGTAACAAAAATTCTGAACTGATATTCATCAGCCGGTTTTACACCTATTACAGCGTTACTTGCAAACATATAAGGTCTAATGTACAAAGTTGCACCCGAACCGTACGGAGGAACCAAATCAATATTAGCTTTAACCGTCTTTACAACAGCCTCTATAAATTTATCTTCCGGAAAAACAGGCATTTCCAGTCTTTTACAAGAATCAGCCATTCTTTGAGCATTCAAATCAGGGCGAAAACAAACAACTTTACCATTTGCAGTAGTATAAGCTTTCAAGCCTTCAAAACAAGTCTGAGCATACTGCAAAACACCGGCACTTTCATTGATAGTAACTGTTTCATCAGTAGTTAGTGTTCCATCATCCCAACTTCCGTTTTTATAATTAGAAACAAAACGATAATCCGCTTTTATATAACCAAATCCCAGATTACTCCAATCAATATCTTTTTTCATACCTTTTCTCCATCGTTGTAGTTATCATTATTATAATAACGATAATATACCCTAGTCAACTGATTACACAAAAAATATCCAATGATAGAATTTCATTAGAATAGAAAATATTGGTTGTTTAAAGATAGGAAGTATATTATGACAATCTCTGAAACTCAATTTGAAGAAATATATGCAGAAGAATTTTACCCAATTTTAAAATCTTTTGAATCCACAAGAATATGGTGTGTAACAAAATGCATAATAGTAAACGCTATACTGTTGACAATTACATTCATAATTTTCAACAATATATTTAAAAACCCTGAAAGTTTACAATATGCTTATTATTACTTACTTGCACTAATTGCCCCAATAATAATGTCCTATTATTTAACCACAGTTATTAACAACCAATTTAAAAAGACTTTAAAAGAAGATTGCCAAGAAGAAATAATGAAAAAATTTCAATTTCTCGAATGGCACAAATATCCACTATACAATGAAATTGAGCTGGAACACAGTTCTTTATTTAGCAGATGTGATAAAAAAACAAGTGAAGATGCATTTTCAGGTACACATAAAGGTGTAAAATTCAAAATCGAAGAAACCTCTGTTTACACAAAAGCTTCGATGCTAGACAGGCAAACATTCAAAGGTATTATAATGGATTTTGAAAATAATCAACCTAACAAAGCTCGAACAATAGTCACCACGCAAAATGATGTTTTGGTGAAAAATAAAAATATCAAAGTTTTTACAGGCATTACTTTTTTTGCCTTAATATTTTTGATTGCATTCCATCAATGCATTAACGGGAGATTTCCAACTGCTGAAATTATATCTCTTTTAGTAACTTTTGGAATATTTCTGACAATATGGTATTTTGTTCTAAAAAATCAATTTAGAAACAAACTTGAACTTAATACAGTCAAACTCGAAAACTCTAAATTTGAAAAGACATTCACCGTCTACTCTGACAATAAGAATGAAGCAATACATTTAATCACACCTATATTTATGGAAAAACTTATAAATCTTCAAAATTCTTTTAATGCAAATAACGTAAAATGTTCATTTTACGAGAATAAAATAATGTTTGCTATAAACACTAATAAAGATTTATTTGAAATTGGAACAATATTTAGCTCAACAAAAAATCCTAAACAACTTAAGCAATTATTTACAGAGTTAGAATCCGTATTAAAAATGATTGAACATTTTAAACTTAACTAACAAAATATCAACAAAAAAACGGCTTAAATGAAGTTCGAATATTTCTTATTTTCTTATTTCTGCCAATTTTTTATATAGTAGGATTTCCTCATTACTCAAATCATTTGGCAGGACTATGTTCATTTTCAAGTTTAAATTACCAAAACCGCCATTTTTTTTAGGCAAGCCAAGTTCTTTTAGTCGCATAGTTTTACCACTATTTGAATTTGCAGGAACTTTTACCGTTATTTTTCCATGTGGAGTTGACACTTCTTTAGATGTTCCCAACACAGCCTCGTAAGGAGCTATATCTAATGTTTTAGTTAAGTCTGTACCATTAATTTCGTAATTCTTATCATAGAATGAAACTTTAAAATACAAATCACCTTTATGCCCATAGCTATCAGCCTTACCTTCACCTTTAAGGCGAATTTTTTGTCCTTCTTTTACCTCTTTTGGGATTTTTACTTTGATAGAGCGATTTATATTAACAAACCCCGTCCCGCTACAATTAGGACAAATAGACCCCGGACCGGAACAACTTGTACACTTTTCAAAACTTTTCATGTTAACGGAAATTGCATCTTCTTTCATTAAATCCGATACGGATAATTTTAAATCCTGAGTGATATCAAGCTCTGCCGCACTCTCAGCAGATTGAGCCGAACGTGAGCGACGAGAAGACTGAGATGAGTGTCCACCAAAAGATGAAAAACCTTGTGAAGCTCCGCCTGAATATTGTCCGCCAAAATCGCCAAACAACGTTTTGAAGAAATCAGAAAATCCACCGCCCATTCCTCCGGAGAAATCATATTGAGCATGTCTTCCCCCGCCAAAAGCTTGTGAAAAATCAAAACCCATATTGGAGAATTGATTAGGATCAAAATTTGCCCCACCTTGCCAGTTTGAGCCGAAAGAATCATATCTTTGACGCTTATCTTTATCGCCTAATACCTCATAAGCTTCATTTATATCTTTAAACTTTGTTTCCGCCTCTTTGGTTTTGTTAACGTCAGGGTGATATTTTCTGGCTAATTTCCTATAAGCAGATTTGATTTCTGAATCGGTAGCCTCTTTTTTTACGCCTAGTATTTGATAATAATCTTTGTATTCCATATAAAACCTCTAATTTCATAATAGTACAAAATTTTTACATTTTATACATTATTAATGAAAATTTAACCTTTTATTTTTTACTTGTTTGAGCATCAACCATAGTGAATACATAAGGCTGCGAAAAATACTTATTCGCAACTGAAATAATATCATTTGGAGTTACTGCTTGAATCAATTCAGGATATTTTTCATTAAAAGCATACCCTCTGTTTGTTGTTTCAAACCATCCTACCATAGATGCTTTTTCACTATTAGTTTCTTGCGAAAGGATAAAATTCCCAATCAACTTATCTTTAGCCGCCTGCAATTCTTGCTGAGTGACAAACTCTCTTTTCAAAAGATTAATCTCTCTTAATATCTCATTTTTTGCATGGGCAGCTTGTTGGGGATTAGTTCCTATATAAGTAAGGAAAAAGCCCTTATTCATATTAGCAGAATATGAAGACCCGATTTGATAGGCTAACCCTTGTTGGTCCCTAAGATTTACAAACAATCTTGAAGACATTCCACGGCCCATAATAGAATTTATAACCTGTAATGTTACATAATCTTTTTCATTATCTAACCCGCAAGTTTGCCAACCTAAGGCTAACCAAGCTGCTTGAGTATCTTTTTTTACAGACTTTTGTTGAACAGATGTTAGAGCAGGAACTGAATTTTTGTAATTCGCAAAATCAAACTGTTGAATATTCTTAGATTCAAAAACTGTTGAAAAGAATTTAGAAATTCTGTCCTTCTGAACATCATCAAGATTTCCATTAACCGAAATAATAATATTTTGAGGATTGAAAATGTTGTCATAATAATACAAAACATCATCCCTATTTATACTTGGAATAGATTTCTCTGCTTTTTTAGTCGTACTTTTTGAATAAGGAGAATTTTGATAAATTAATTCTTTAAATTCTTCAAGTGCTACATAAAATGGATTATCTCGAGAAGATTTTATCTCATACAATTTATCTGATTTAATCTTGTCAATTTCATAAGAATCAAATAAAGCATTATTTATAGCCTCATTTAAAAGCTCCAATGCTGAATCCAACTCGTTTTTAGTAGTTTTCAATGAAATATCAAAACTTTCCAAATCAGCAGCAGCTGAAAGCTTTATTCCTTTTTCTGCTTTAATTTGAGAAAACTCATTTTTAGTATATTTTTTCGTTCCCTTCATCATGCCATCAGCAACAATAGAAGCAATTCCTGCTTTTTTTTCTAACAACTTACCACCTTTTGAGTAAATTTTTACTGCAATAACATCATTTGAAGTATTTTGCCCCACCAAAAGAGTTGCACCATTTTCTAACAAATACTTTTGAATTGTTGCATTTTGTCCAACTAATTTAGGTTGAATAATTTCTTTTGGTTCAATACCAGATTCAGTTTCATTTGGAACAACATAAGTTTTTGGTAAAACTACTGAAATTGCCATTTTGTTAGTATCTAAAAATTTCTTTGCAACAGCTTGAACTTGCTGTGCCGTTACATTTTTTATATCAGAAATATAATTGTCGTACATTTCAATATCATCAAAAATTGTTTTGATATAACCCATTTCTGAAGATATGTTTGAAACAGATTCTCTGGAATAGTATGTATCTCTTTCAAGAATACTAAACGCTTTATTTAACTCTTCCTGAGTTGGCGGAGCTTTTTGAATCAGCTGTATTTCTTCAATTATAGCCCTTTTAACTTTGTCTAAATTTTCAGGAGCAAAATTTGAACTAATAGCAAAAATGCCATCATCACGATTTGATGAATTGTATGCACTGATAGATTGAACCAGTCTTTTTTGATCTTTAACATTTTTATAAAGTCTTGAAGTCACGCCTTCGCCAAGAATCGTTGCCAAAACATCAAGTTCATAATTTTCTTTCTTGTTTCTGGCATCTACACCTCTAAACCCAATTAACATATAGGCTGTTTCGACATCTGCTTTTTCAATTTTTTCTACCTTTGCAGTAAGTGGTTTTTCTTTTTTATATTTTGGTAATGGACTTTTTGAATATACATTCCCAAACAAGTTATTTATTTTTTCCAAAACAACCTGAGAATCAACATCTCCAACAACTATCGTTGTCATATTAGAAGGTGTGTAAAACTTATTGTAAAAATCCAACATTTCTTCTCTTGTTATGGTTTCAATAACTTGTCTGGTTCCAATAACATCACGCTTATAGGGGTGATTTTTATACAACAATGAAGACAAATTACTATACAAAATTCTTTGAGGACTATCTTCATTTTTTGAGATTTCTTCTAGTACAACTTTTCTTTCTTTTTCTAATTCTTTTCTTGGAATAAGTGGGTTCAAGAGCATATCAGCATGCATTTCCAAAGCTGTATCAAAATCCTTTGACGGAATCATAATGTAATAATGCGTAAAATCCTTACTTGTTGCGGCATTAGTAATTGCACCTTTTGACTCCAATATTTTGTCAAACTCTCCAGCCGAATATTTTTGAGTTCCTTTAAAAAACATATGTTCGAGAAAATGTGCAACTCCGTTATTTTTGTCATTTTCATTAATAGAACCCGTTTTTATCCAAGTATCTATTATAACGATTGGATTTTCTTTAATCTCTTTTATAATTACTGTTTGACCATTATCAAGATTATAAGATTTAAAATCACTTGCTAACGCAATACTTCCGACCAAAACAAATGTTAATAATGTAAAAAATTTTTTCATAAATACCTCTATATCCCTTCAATAAAAGTTTACTATATTTTGAAAAAAATTAAAAATTATTCACATTGGCTAACTCATTTGACATAATTTAAAATAATTTTTAAAATGAGTTTTATGCAAGAAAAATTACCACAACTAAAAATTTCAGAAAAAATCAGAGAAATTAATTTTCAAGGGCTAAGAATTGGAGGAGATGCATCAGTTCCTTTTATGCAGGAAAATGATTCAACATCTAAACCGCTTTTAGCTTTGGAATTACCATTTTTTTACGAAGAGAATTTTCCTCTAATTCTAAAGAAACAATATGGCGAAAATTATGAAATTACAGATGCGGTTAAAAAAGCTGAATCTCTGCCAAATGATTTACTTTCGATTAGATTTAATATAAGAGAAGACCGAATTGACAAAGATTTTGCCGAAATAAATGATAAACTTGATGAAATTTTTGAAATAACTAAAAAACCTCTAATTCTCAGAGGTAAAAATAACAATGACATAGACAAAAAACTTTTACCGTTGTTGGCAAAAAGAGCTACTCGACAATGTATAATTTCCTTTGTTGAAGATACAAGTTACGAAGATATTCTTCCCAGCTTAATAGAAAACAATCATATAACAGTTATTCGAACCCCAATTGATATTAATTTGGCAAAAGAAATGAACATACTGACAACCGACAAAGGTTTAGACACAAATAAAATTATAATTGACCCTGACATGGGTGGCTTAGGTTATGGGTTAGATTATGGATTTAGTATAATTGAAAAACTTAAACAAGTTGGTCTTTCAGGCGATAAAATGTTAAACATGCCAATTATCGTTTTTATTGGAGAAGAAAGTTACAAGGCAAAAGAAGCAAAATCAACTCAATATAGCAAAGCTTGGGGTGAATACGATAAACGTGCAATAATGTGGGAATTAGCCGGAGCATCAGCTGTTATTGCAGCAGGTGCAAATATTGTTGTTCTGTGGAGTGAAAAATCACTTCTAACTTTAAAAGGAGTGATTGGATGGAACTAACAGGTCTACAAATTTTTAAATATCTCCCCGGAGGGAAAAAAACTGAAAATGCTAATTGCAAACAATGTAAACAGCCAACTTGCATGGCATATGCCTTAAAACTGGCAAAAAAACAGGTTGAACCTGATGTTTGCCCTTATTTACCAGATGAATTAAAAACTTTATTATTTGAAGCTTGTAAAAAACAACAAAACGAAATAATTTTTGGAGCAAATAATCAAACAAAAATCGGCGGAGAAACAGTTATGTTCCGTCACGAAAAAACCTTAGTAAACAAGACAATAATTGCCATTGAACTAAATTGTGATGACGAAGATTTTGATGAAAAGTATTTTAAAATCAAAAATTACGAACTCGAAAGAGTTGGCGAAAAATTCAACATCGAAACTATTTATTTGTGCGGGAAAAAGGATATTGAGTTACGGGCAAAACAGCTTACTGAAGACGGATTTTCTCTAATTATAAAAACAGAAAATCCCGAAACTATTGATAAATTAAAAAACTTAAATCCTATTTTTGAAACAGAATCAGAATGTCCACAAGCCACAAATATAATAATTTCAAGCCAAAATATAGATGAAATTATAGAAAAATACCAAAAAATCCACAAAATAGGACATCAAAATTTTGTTATAAATTTAGACATATCAACAAAACCAATTTCAACAATAGTCGAAGAACTGACTTATATCCGCCGATTAGCGATTTTAAACAGAGAAGAATCTTTTGCTCATCCTGTAATGACTAAAATCCCTGAAAACTTAAATCACTACGAAGTTCTAACACTTGCATCAATTCTGTTGTGCCGATATTCAAACATAATTGTTATAAAAGATATTGATTATGCAACAATAACAAGTCTTTTAACGCTTAGACAAAGTATTTACACAGACCCTCAAAAACCTTTGCAGGTAGAACCAAAAGTTTACGAATTTAATGAACCTGATGAAAATGCAATTATTATGATGACAACGAACTTTGCACTGACATATTTTGCTGTTGCAAATGAAATTGAATCAATGAATAAACCGACATATCTTATAGTTACACCTTCTGATGGAATGAGTGTTTTGACAGCATGGTCAGCAGACAAATTCACCAGTGAATTGGCAGCCAAAACTCTTAAAGAATCTAATCTTGCACAAAAGGTAAAAAATAAGAAAATCATCATCCCTGGTCTTTTGTCACATATGAAAGAAGAATTAGAAGAAGAACTTAAAGAGTGGGAAATACTAGTCGGACCTATCGAAGCATACCAATTACCTGAGTTCGTTAAAAATAACTTTTAGTTTTTTTTCTTTCCGAAAACATGATTGATAAACATTTCCATAAAACTGCCCTTAAACCAAGATTTATCCCCTGATTTCAAATACAAACGTGCAAAAATACTTTCAATAAAAACCATATGTGGCGGCGGACATTTAGCATCCGTTCCATAAACAGGTTGCCTTGTTGTTTTGCCCTCTTTATCCGTAATTAACAAATCTATTTGCTTATAATTACGCCTATCATTTCTGGTAAAAATATATTTATCCCCATCAAAATAATCCTGCAATTTCTTCAAATGGAAAAGTTGGCTAACTTCATCCATATTTTGACGAACTGCAAGTCTAAACTCAGGAGAATCGGTTCGCCTAATTATATTATCAAAGCCGTATGAAACTTTTGCACCACTTACAATTTTCATACTCAGCTAACAACTCTAAAGAAAAAATTTTGCTATCTGTTTTGCAATTCCCAAATCATTCGCAAACCTTCGAGTGTCAATTCAGGATTTACAACATCAAAAGGTCTTTTTAAATTGTCACTTATAATAGGCGAATACCCACCTGTCGCAACAACAGTAGCCCTACGTCCCAATTCCTTCTCACAAGCTTCAACCATACCGTCAATCATGCAAGAATGTCCACGCACCAAACCCGAAAGCATTGCATCAATAGTATTTGTACCTATTGCATTTTTAGGGGCTTCTATTTTTACATTCGGTAATCGAGATGTAAAATTGCTCAAGGCATCGGCCTGAATTTTGATTCCTGCCGTAATCATTCCACCGACAAACTCATCATCACTAACAATATCAAACGTTGTAGCCGTACCAAAATCCACAACAATAACCGGTTGCAGATATAATTTTGAAGCTGCAAAAGCATTAACGATTCTATCGGGGCCGGCTTCTTCCGGATTATCGATAGCTATTTTCATACCTAAATCAGTCTTATGATTAACGACTAATACTTTTACCCCAAGATATTTTTCAATTGCAACCCTAATCCGTTCCGTTAAAGGTAAAACAACGGACGAAATCGCTGCTCCCGCAAGCTTTTCATGCAAGCCGACATGTTTCAAGAAATTTAGAATTAAAACTCCATATTCATCTTCAGAACGTTTTTTATCAGAAGCCAGTCGCCACGACGACAACAGCTTATCTTCCTGATAAACGCCGACTGTAATTGATGTATTTCCAATATCTGCTACCAATATCATAGAATTATTTTACTACAAAATAATTCTATACCATATCTTCATATCTACCTTGATAAGCTCCAGCAGATATAGATCCATCTAGCGGAAATATACTAGGCCAACCCATGTTTGCAGCTACACATTCTTGATTTTTTTCATCTGGATTTCTTAGTCTACTAATACTATACAGATCCGCACCGCCACCAACAAATGATACTGAATTATCCATTCTTTCTCTCCTTCTTAAAAAATAATATCCCTTACATATATGTAAAAACATTTTCTTAGGAAAAATTGCATGATTTTGAAGAAATTTACAAAATTTTATAATATAATTACAATATGAATATGCTTAAAAAAATAGGGATAATCTATAAACCTGATGCCACAAACGTTTTGACTGTTTGTGAAAAAATTGAGAAATTTTTAAGAAATAAACAAATCTTAACAATTGTATCAGAGATAAATAATCCGTCCAAAGATATTGATTTTGCAATAATAGTCGGTGGTGATGGAACAATACTTCGTGCGGCGAGGTTTTATGCCCCGTTAAATATTCCTATTTTTGGTATCAATGTTGGTCGTTTAGGGTTCTTAGCTCAAGTAAAAGTTGATGAAATTGAAGACGGCTTGACTAAACTACTTGAAAAAGAGTTTAAAATTGATGAACGCTTGATGCTGTCTTTGAATAACTCAACAAACGCATTAAATGATATAGTTATCAAAAATTCTAACAGTTCTAAGACTGTGGAATTTATGGTGTTTCTAAACGGCAAGCCTGTTTGCAATTACTTGGCTGACGGAATAATAATTGCAACCCCGACAGGCTCTACGGCTTACACGCTTTCAGCAGGTGGACCTGTTTTAGAACCATCTTTGGAAGCAATAGTTCTTGTTCCGATTTGCCCACATACTTTAAATGCACGCCCGCTTGTCATTCCCGCAAACGAAACTATTGAAATTCGTTCAAAAGAGGAGAAAGATTGGTTTAGCGTTTTTGTAGACGGACAAATTGACATTAACGGTCAAAAAAGTGTAATAATAGAAAAAGCTGATGTTAAAGCAAAAATTGCACTACTTAACAAAGATGATGACGGCTTTTATACTGTATTAAGAGAAAAACTTAACTGGGGAATAGACCCGAGGGCATAGCATGATAAAATCGCTTTATGTAAAAGATTTTATACTAATTGATGAACTAAAACTCGACTTCGACAAAGGTTTCAACGTGATTACCGGAGAAACAGGAGCCGGAAAAAGTATCATGATTAACGCTATTGACATAATTTTCGGTGCAAAAGCAAAAAAAGAAATAATTAAAACAGGTGCTTCCAAAGCTTTTATTGAATTAACTTTGTGTGACATTAATCAAAGCACTAAATCAATTTTTGAAGAAAATGAAATAGATTATGACTCAAACGAAATAATTATTTCAAAAGAAGTGAGCGAAACTTCTTCTCGCTCAAGGGTTAACGGAGTACTAGTAACACAAGATTTTATAAAGCTTTTAAGAGAAAAACTTATAGATATTCATTCACAACACCAAACTTATACTTATATTCAACCCAAGTTTCATATTTCACTACTTGATTCATTTGCTAATGATATACATAAAAATCTTTTACAAGAATATAAAACAACATTCAAAACATATAATGAAACATTAAAGCTATATGAAAAAGCTAAAGAAAATTGTTCACAAACCCAAGATAAAATCGAGTTTTTGAAATTTCAAATAAAAGAAATCGAAGACGCAGAAATTACAAACCTGAGTGAAGATACAGAATTGGAAAAAGAATTAGATATTTTATCTAATGCACAAATCCTTAAAGAGCTAACATATTCATCTTATTGGCAAATATACGGGAACGACGGAAATATTATAGATGCACTGAATGATATAAAGGTAAATATTACGAAGGCGACAAATTATGATGATAGTTTAAATTCAACTCAAGAAGCTCTTATTGATGCACTTGAAAACCTAAAAGAAGTATCCAACAGCCTGAGAAACTATTCTGAAACAATTGAACCCAATGAACAAAGAATGGATGAAATTAGTGAACGAATAGGGATTTTAGACAACTTAAAACGCAAATACGGACGAACACTGGAAGATGTAATAGCTAGCTATAACAGATTTTCAGAAGAACTTAATTCCATAGAATTTTCAGCTGAAAAAGTTATTGAACTGGAAGAAGAAATCAAAAATTTATATTCAAGACTTCAAAATATGGCTCATAGTCTGTCAGAGTCAAGAAAATCCAATGCCCAAATACTTTCAACCGCAATAACAGAAGAACTTGAAAAACTCGAACTTCCTAAATCAAGATTCAATATTGCTATCGAACAATGTGAATTAAACAACAACGGAACAGACAATGTAGAATTTTTGATTTCAACGAATATTTCCGAGTCACTTAAACCTTTAATAAAAGTAGCCTCAGGCGGGGAAATCTCCCGTGTTATGTTGGCAATAAAATCTATATTTGCAAACTCTGATGAAGTCAATACAGTAATATTCGATGAAATTGATACGGGCATATCAGGAAAAGCTTCTCAATCAGTAGCTGATGCACTCTTAACACTATCCAAATCACATCAAGTTATTGTTATTACTCACCAACCTATAATTGCAGCCAAAGGAACAAAGCATTTTTATGTCGCAAAAAGTCAAAAAGACACAACTAAAATTTTTGTTCATGATTTGAATGAAGAAAACAAACTTAAAGCTATTGCTATTTTAGCAAGCGGAGATGTTACGGATGAAAGTCTTAACCTCGCTCGCCAACTTGTTAACTCTTAATTACTCAATAGTATAAACTTTTTTATAATACATAATTGCCCCCCAAATTGCGAGAACAATGTTTGGCATCCATGCAGCCACAGCTGCAGGAATAGCTTGCGATTCCCCAAATGAAATGGATAATGCTCGAATTAAATAATAAACAAAAATAATTAATATGCAGAACAAAAATCCACGACTATGACGAACTCTTGGCGGAGTTATAGCAAGAGGAACACCAACCAAAACAAATATAAATGTCGTAATTGGCAAAGCCAATTTATCATACAACTGGATTTTAGCTTTTATTTTTTCTTTTTTATCAGAATAATTATTTTTCTGTAAATGTTTCATCAATGCAATAAAATTATACTGTTGAGCATCGTCTTTAGACATCTCATCTTTTACATTTAAACCAAAATCAACAAGTGTATCACTAAACCAAGTAGTATTTAACACACTGCCTGAAGTTGATATAGTATAAACAGCTCCTTGATTAAATTCCCATCCCTCAGGGGATGCACCACCGGTTTTTGACTGCACAATTTGAATTGTATCTTTGTTGGACATATCAAGAACCGTAACATTATAAAGTGTGTTATCTTTACAATGTTGAACGTAAAACAATCTCTTCAACAATTGTCCGTCTTGCAACTCTTTGAAAGTGAAATTAGTTTTATCTTCAGGAATATTTTTCTGTCCTAATGACCATAATGCCAATGTTTTTGATTGCTGGGTCGTAACAGGGACAACCGTTTCATTTATTAGAAAACTTACCAATGCCATGACAATACCAAAAATAAAAATAGGCTTTGCAACTCTACTTATTGAAATACCACAAGCTCTCATTACTGTTAGCTCAGATGCAAGACTAAGTCTATTCAATGTCATAACAGTTGCAAATAGCGTACCCATAGGAATAGTCATAACAATTACTGATGGCAAGTTCAGTACAATTATCATTAAAGCAATATGAAAAGGGATTCCGTACATTGATATTTGTTTAATCAATGTGATAAATGTATCAGATGCAAAAACAATAGACGTAAAAATTACAATCCCTAAAATAAAAATCTCTATAACTTGCTTAAGGATATATCTATCTAATGGTATAAGCTTTGAATACAATTTCTTAATTCTTTCCATATAGAATATTCTACCCCAAAAATGTTATAAATAAAACTACTAATACTTAATTTTTCTCAAAACACCATTATTATCGTCAAGCAACTTTTCTGCTGTTTCCAAATTAGTATTAAACCACAACATTGCAACTGCTTTTTTCACGTCAAATGCAGTTTGTTCAAGGGCGACAGCGGCATCTTTCTTACTAATGTTAGCAAGCTCACTTACAATATTTATAGCCCTATTTTTAAGTTTTTCATTAGTCGGTTTAACATCTATCATATAGTTTTTATACGTTTTGCCTATTTTAACCATTGCTCCCGTTGACAACATATTCAAAACCATTTTTTGTGCTGTTCCCGCCTTCATTCTGGTAGAACCCGTTATAACTTCCTCTTTAACAATAGGACAAATGAAAATATCAGATAAATCTTTCATTTTAGCACTTTTGTTGCAACATATTCCTATTGTCTTAATTTTTTTTGCTTTGGCATTTTTTAACAACGAAATAATATAATTTGCATTCCCACTAGCTGAAATTGCAACAACCACATCGTTTGAGGTCGCTTCTGACTTCACCAAATCAGTAACAGCATTTTCAGAACTATCTTCTGCCCCCTCTATTGCAGTTCTCAATGCGGTATCTCCACCGGCAATAAAACCCTGAACCATTTTCTCATCAACACCAAAAGTCGGCGGACATTCTGAAGCATCCAAAACCCCTAACCGACCGGATGTACCGGCTCCAAAATATAGAAGATGTCCTCCATTAGAAAATTTATCCGCAATCAAATCTATTGCAGCTGCAATCTTCTTTTTTTCTTTACCAACAGCTTTCGCTACAATTTTATCTTCGTTGTTAATAAGTTCAACAAGTTTAACCGTAGAAACAATATCTATATCTTTTGTTTTTTTGTTTAGACCTTCTGTGATAATTTTTGACATACTTCTCCCTCAAATAAAACAAAAGGCTTCCGAAGAAGCCTTTTAAATAATTATTTTCTATGAACAACCGGAGTAACCGCAGTTAAGACAAATATAGCAACCTTCTCCATATCCAAGAATTGTTCCACATTCAGGACATTTATGAGCTTCGCCTTGTTGTTCTTCCGCAACCGTTTCTTCCACAGCCTTAATTTCAGGAAGTTTTGATTCATCCTTTTTCTCAAGGTTCATAGGTTGAAACTGACGAGAATTATTTCTGTAAACAGTTATACCTTTTAAATCATTCTCATATGCAAGCACATAAGACTCTGCAACATCTTCACGAGTTGCATGTTCTTCAAAGTTAACTGTTTTTGAAACAGCATTGTCAGTATGAAGTTGGAATGCAGCTTGCATTTTAACGTGCCAATATGGTGAAACATCATGAGCACAAACAAACACTTTTTTAGCCTCTTCCGGAACTTCTGAACAATGTGCCAAAGTACCATCCATAGAAATTTTCTTCATTAATTCTTCTGAATAGAATCCATGCTCTTTAGCATACTCTTCAAAAATCGGATTAATTTCCATCATCATAGTACTATCCATAACGTTACGGATAAATACCAAACCAAATAAAGGTTCAACACCACCTGAAGCACTAGCAATCATTGAAATTGTACCTGTTGGAGCTATACAAGTTGTTGTAGCGTTTCTGATACCGTGAACACGAATTTGAGCATCCAAATCAGCCCACATATCATCAGTAATTTTGCCTGCTGATTTACCTGAATATTTTTTAGTCAACCAATCTTGACCGTCATAAATACTGCCTTCAAAATTGTTAAATCTGCCACGTTCTTTTGAAAGTTCGATTGATTTAACTTTTGAGTGATAATCAATAAACTCCATTATTTGAGATGCCAAAGTAGTTCCTTGTTCTGAATTGTAGCCAATACCTAATTTCATAAGCATATCTGCCCAACCCATTACACCTAAACCAATTTTACGGTTATTTTGAACCATTTCACCTATCTGTGGCAAAGGATAATTATTCACAGCAATAACGTTATCCAAGAAATGGATAGCCATTTTAGTTGTTTTTTCTAGTCTATCCCAATCAACATGCAACTTTCCGTCTTCATCTTTCAACATCAAACCAAGATTGATAGAACCTAAGTTGCAAGCTTCAAAAGAAAGAAGAGGAACTTCACCGCAAGGGTTAGTTGATTCAATAGCACCAACTTTTGGAGTCGGGTTATCATAATTCATTTTGTCAATAAACACGATTCCCGGTTCACCGTTTCTCCAAGCACCATCAACAATCAAATCAAATACAGCCTTTGCACTCAATTTACCAACAGGTTGTTTTGTATTTGGGTGAATCAAATTATAGTCACGATTTTCTTTTAAAGCTTCCATAAACTCATCAGTAATAGCTACTGAAATGTTAAAGTTGTTTAATTTATTGTTGTCTGATTTACAATTAATAAAATCAAGAATATCAGGGTGGTCAACTCTCAAAATACCCATGTTAGCACCACGACGAGTTCCACCTTGTTTAACAGCTTCAGTTGCCGCATTAAATACTTCCATAAAGCTTACAGGACCTGAAGAAACACCCATAGTAGAACGAACAACATCATTTTTAGGACGTAATCTTGAGAATGAGAAACCTGTACCGCCACCTGATTTGTGAATCAATGCCGTATTTTTTACAGTTTCAAATATACCTTCTAAACTATCTTCAACAGGCAATACAAAACAAGCTGCCAATTGACCAAGTTCTCTGCCTGCATTCATCAATGTTGGAGAATTTGGCATAAAATAACGGTTTGTAATAGTTTCATAAAATTCTTTTGTTGTTTCTTCTATTTCACTATCTGAAGCTCCAAATTTTTTATCTGCATTAGCCAAAAAAGATGCTACACGATAAAACATATCTTGTGGTTTTTCAATAGGATTACCATCTTTATCACGTTTTAAATATCTTTTTTCTAAAACCTTTATAGCATTCTCTGACAAACTGATTCTTTCTTGTAAATCCACACCCATGGATATAACCTCCTCCTAAATTTAATTTACATGCTGTTTTAACATTATACTTTAAAACAAGTATTTTTTAAGTAATTTTTTGTAAATTTTAAACAACATTTTTTTTGACATAATGACATTTTTAGCATATCATCTCCGGACTTGAATCATGCCAATTTTGGCAGAAATTTAAGTAAAGTTGTGTTAAGCGATTATGTAAAATTTATTAATTTTTGACATCAAATTGTTTTATGTATAATAGAAGGACTGTGTAGGAGGTTTTACAATGAGCGTAATAGCTAATAACAAACAAAAAGAACAACAAGAAAACAAGCTTGGCAAAAAAAACTATATGTCACAACCAAGCAATCCTAAAGAGGGATTAAACATTAATATTCCTCACCACGAAAGCGAAATCAGTGCATCATGGCTTGATGAACACGTACTTGATGATTTTCGTTGGTAGTTAACTTTTGTAAAATAATTTTTACTACCCTATCAAAAAAAATCATTTATAATTGTTACCAAAGCATAGACTATAAAAGGAGCAACATAAATGATTCAAGCAGTTAGTTTTGGTTCAAACCCAGTTCAAAAAGGTGCAGCAGTAGCAAAGAAAGCCGCTACCGACGCAGTTTCCGAATACAGAAATACTTTTTTAACAAGAACTGATGGCGGATATAGAATGCCTGCCCCACGCAACGAAGCTACATTCGTCCCAACTCCTGAGCAAGCAGAAATTATGAAAGCTCAAAAATTAGGCTTGCAAGGTAGCGGAATCGGTTCAAATCATCCAATGATTGGCTAAAATATTATTAACTTTTTTAAAGTACCCAAAAGGCATGCCAGGCATGCCTTTTGGATTTTAGTGCATTTTTTATTAAATATTGTAAACTATACACTTAAGTTTCCAAAAACCATGTCTAACATGCGTTTTGAAGTTTTTTAAATTATTTACACCATTTTTCCCCTAGACTCAAACATGAATGAACAGTTATGATTGAATAATCAGATATTAGGGGATAAAAGTGTTAAACACTATCGGAGACAAAAAGAAGTTTGTAACGGATGTTCGTGCGGAACGCTTGTTTCGAGAGGCGGAAGATGACTTTTTTTACTTCAACAAGATAGAAGCCGCAATAACAAAAATAGAAAAAGCTCTTGAATACACACCAAATATGCTCAAAGCAATTATCATGAGAGCGAACATTGCTTTTCTCGAAGGAAATTTTGAACAAGCACTGGATTTTTACAAAAAAGCTGAATCACTTGCACCCCAAAACACAAAAGCCTTGTCAGGTCTTGCCAATGTTTATGAAGTCTGTAACAACAATACTAAATCTCTCGAATACATAAACAAAGCATTATGCAGTTTAACGTCTGATTCTGCCCAACTCAAAAAAGCTCTTATAGATTTAAAATCCACAGTTCTTGTTAAATTAGGCAAGTATTCAGAAGCTAAAAGACTTATTGATGAATCCAGATATGCTTTCTCAGACGATGATTTCCACGATTTACAAATAAATAATCTTTCGACAATTAACCACAAATTAGAACTCAGAGAAAAGTTAAAACGAATAAAGCTCAAACTGGTAAAATAAAATTTTTGCACATATAACTGCACAAAAAAATTCAAATATAAGACTATTCATGTCTTATATTTCACTGTTTTGCTTCAAATAAGCAGTTTTAATTCATTTGAAACTGCATTGCTGAGTATTACACTAATGAAAGGAGAAAGACATGAAGAATCTAAAAGAAGCATTTGGAGCAAAAATCAAAGAATTGAGAAAACAACGAGGTTTGACACAAGAAGAACTCGCTGAAATGATTGACATAAATCAACGTCAATTAACAAGAATTGAAAAGGGAGAAAATTTTCCTTCGGCAGAAACATTAGCCAAATTCTCAACATCTTTGAATGTAGAGCTGTCAACTATTTTTGATATCGAATGGAACCAAGAAATCACTCTAATGGCAACCGGAACAGATGCAACTCCGTTTATCCGACTTGTTCAAAAGAACGAACAAGTCAAAATTGTTACATCTGAAGAACACATCAAGGAAATGGATATACCTAAACAAATTGATGTTGCCTCAACAGAAGAAATCATTCAAAAAATATCACAAAACATGCAAAAACCTTTAATGGTTGAATATTTTGATGACAAAACCAGAAAATATGTGAAAACATACCATCCAAATGGTCAAATTGACGTAAAAATTTCAGAAAAAAATGTTCAATCTGAAAATATACAAAGTTACGTTAAAGAAAAAATGAAAAATTATTCAGAAGAGATAGAAAAATTAGAGTTTGTAAAATTAGCAGTTGACGCACTTTCTGACCCGCAAGCAGCAAATGAGCTTAAAATTATGTTAAGAGGAATAGAGCTTGCACAAGGGCATTCACGAAGATAAAACCAAAAGTCATACATCCCCTTATGAGGGATGACGAAAAACCACCCGTCATTCTGAGGGAGTGAATGAACCCTAATGAAGTGAGCTTTAATTTTTTAAGCTGTCTGGTTGTGAACCTGCATGTGCAGGCGAAGAATCTCAACACATAACCACATCGTCATTCTGAACCCCCTTGTGGGGTGAAGAATCTCGACACCGTAAGCATTCACTCCATGAGATCCTTCGGCTTCGCCTCAGGATGACGAAAAATTATTTTTTAATAAAAAACATCGTCATTCTGAGGGAACGCAGTGACCGAAGAATCTCGCCGCCATAAGCATTCACTCCATGAGATCCTTCGGCTTCGCCTCAGGATGACGAAAAATTATTTTTTAATAAAAAACATCGTCATTCTGAGGAAAC
>JAFQTK010000034.1 GCA_017409065.1 bacterium | reverse complement strand
CATTCTTAACTTGCTCAAATAGTAGATTTTTATTATCATTAAGAAATGAAGAACATTTTGGAGGTATGATGGGAAATCATAAATTTGCGGTTATTGGTGCCGGACTTTGGGGAAAAAATATTGTCAGAAACTTCTATAACTTAGGGGTTTTAGATACTGTTTGTGATATGGATGAGGAAAATCTGGCAAGAGTAAAGGCTGATTATCCGGAAGTAAATCTCACCAAAAATATGCAAGATTTGTTAGATGACCCGACAATCGAGGCTGTTGCGGTCGTTACGCCTAGTCATACACATTTTAAAATTGTTCAAGCTTTTTTGAATGCAGGAAAGCATGTTTATGTTGAAAAACCGATTTCTACCGTTGCAGCAGAAGCTAAAGCTCTTATGGAATTGGCTGATTCAAAAAATCTCGTTTTGATGGTGGGGCATTTGCTTTTGTATCATCCTGTTGTTAACAGATTAAAACAGATTGTAAATGATGGAACTTTGGGCGAGATTACTTATGCTCAAAGTGATAGACTAAATATTAATTATTTCAAAAATGATAGAAGTGTAATGTGGGATTTAGCTCCGCATGATGTTAGCATGGTGGATTATATTCTCGGTAAAGAACCAACTCGTGTAATTTCAGCAGTTGGTGCATCTTCAGAGGGTAACGATATTATGGATATCACACATATAACTGTTGAGTATGAAAATGGTGCAGTAGCACAGTTCTCCGACAGTTGGATTCATCCTGTTAAGCGAGTTAATCTTTTAATAAGAGGAACTAAGGGAAGTGCTGTATTTGATGATACTTTGGCAGAAAACAAGTTGCAGTTATTTAGCAACGATAAAGCGGGTGCAAAAAATGTTCCGTTAGATTACATAGAAATTGAACCATTAAAATTAGAATGTCAGCATTTTGTAAAATGTATTGAAACTCATCAAAAAGCTCGTAGTGACGGAGAAAATGGTTATAATGTAGTGAAAATTCTTGAAGAAGCTGAAAAAATTATGTTGGGTGAAAGAAGAAAAGCGTTGGATAACTATGATTTTGCCCTTTCAAGAAGTAAAAAAAATTCTTAGTTTGATTAAATTTATGGGGTAAAGGAGATATTATGGCAAACTTTATAACAATGATTCGTGTATTTTTTAGTTTTATAGTAGTGGCATTGTTACTATGTAAAACTTCCGCTTGTTATGTTGCAGCATTTTGGTTAACTGCAATTGTTATATGGTTTGATGGATTAGATGGTTATGTTGCAAGAAAGTTCAATGAAGCATCAAAGTTTGGTGCTATGTTGGATATTTTATGTGACAGAATAGTCGAATGCATTTATTGGATTGTCTTTGCATCTTTGGGATGGATATCTTTATGGGTGCCTATTATTGTTGTAACTCGTGGTTTGATAACTGATGGATTGCGTAGTTTGGCGATGGAACAAGGTTATACTGCATTTGGTTCATCAACTATGATGCAGACTAAAATAGGTAAGTTTATTGTTGCTTCAAATTTCTGCAGATTTACATACGCAGTTACTAAAGCTCTTGCGTTTGCTTTCTTAATTTTGGCAAATACTCCGGGTGGACTAAACGGTTTGTCTGATAAAATTTCCTTGCCTGCATATGCTTGTGCATATATTGCTGTTGTGTTCTGTGTTGTCAGAGGTATTCCGGTAGTTATCGAAAGTAAGAGGTTCATTGCTCCAATGATGGCTAAAAAAATGACTGTTGAACCAAAGAAAGAAAACGACACTCAAAATTAAGGTTTGTGATATGGATACAAATTTTAATGTTGTACTTTTTGAACCTGAAATCCCGCAAAATACCGGCAATATAGTGCGGTTGTGTGTTTGTACCGGATGCCGTTTGTTTTTGGTTGGGAAATTGGGGTTTACAGTTTCTGACAAATATTTAAAACGAGCCGGTTTAGATTATTGGAATGATGCAGATATTCAGCGATTCAATACTTTAGAAGAATTGCAGGCAGAATATGCTAGCTCGAATTTCTACTATTGCACTACTAAGACGAAAACTAAGTATACGGACAGACAATTCCAAAAAGGTGACTTTTTTGTTTTTGGACCTGAATCAAGAGGCTTGAGTGAGGATTTGTTAAAATCAAATAGTGATAAGTGCATTACTATTCCCATGGCAGAAGGGCAAAGAAGCTTGAACCTTTCTAATTCTGTATCGATAGTTGTTTATGAGGCAGTCCGTCAGAATGGGTGTTTGTAGTATTATAAACAAAGAATTGGCAAAAATGCTTATGCCATCTCGTGCAAAGCAGTCTAATAAGGGGACATTTGGAAAGGTTCTGAATTTTTCAGGCTGCAAAGAATATGTGGGGGCTGCGTATTTGAGTTCTGTTTCTGCATTACGAGTAGGTGCAGGGCTGGTCGAGTTAGCTGCTCCATCTTGTGTTAAGACATCGGTGGCAGCTTTATCTCCTGATATTGTATTTAGTGATATATATTCTCATTCATATATTGAGGCTGTTCCCAAGAATATAAATTTCAACCGATATTCAGCGGTAATAGTTGGTTGTGGATTGGGGAATAATAGATTTACTAAAAAATTTTTAAAAAATTTAATAGAAATGCTTAAAAATTTTGATGTGCCAGTTGTTTATGATGCGGATGCGTTGAATATTATATCTGAAGAAGGGCTTGTCAATTTGGGTAAAAAGGTTATAATAACACCGCACCCTGGAGAAATGGCAAGACTTATGGGAAGTTCTGTTGCGGATGTGCAAGCTGCACGGAATGATTTTGTGAGAATGGCTGCACAAAAGTATAATGCTGTTACTGTCTTAAAAGGATACAATACTTTGGTTGCCAGTCCTGATGGAAAAGTATTTAAGGATGTTGTCGGAACAAATGTTTTAGCAAAAGCGGGAATGGGAGATGTGTTGAGCGGAATTATAGCAGGTTTGTTAGCTCAAGGATTAAATTGTAAGCAATCGGCTGTTTTAGGTGTTTATTTGCATTCGCAAGCAGGTTTGGTTGGGGAAAAAGTTCGTACTCAATATGGGCTTTTAGCTTCTGAATTGGTTGATTTTATTCCCGATGGAATTAAGTCAATCATATTGTAGACATATCTTTTTTTTGTAATATCCTTATTGTGCGGGTAATTAAGTTTGAGAGGTTATCTATGGGACATAAAATACTTTTTGTAATTGATGAACTTGAATATAAATGGATTGAGTTTAATAAACTTGTTACTAATTTTTGGTTTATAAGAGAGTTTTTAAAACGTAATATTGAGGTTCAAATTACAACAAAGGATAAACTTTATGTAGCTGAGGCTAAAGGGGTAGCTATCACAAATAAGGCTTTGCTTAAGGATGATGGTGAAATTATTTATGAAAAAGGCGAAAAATCCTTTTTTATAGAGGATTTTGATACCGTGTTTTTCAGACCTGACCCGCCAGTTGATACTAATTACATAAATGCTTGTAATGTATTTGAATTTGTTGATTCTACTAAAGTAAAATTACTAAATAATCCATTGGTTATCAGAAATTTTAATGAAAAGACAAGCGTTAATTTTTTTCCTCAGTTTTCTCCTGAAAATATAGTTACAAGTTCCAAAAAATTGATTATAGATTTTTTAGAAAAACACGAAAAAATAGTTATTAAGCCGTTAAATAGATGTTTTGGAAGTGGAGTGTTTATATTAAAAAAAGGTGAGGAAAATATTAGTTCTATTATCGCAACTGCAACAGAAAACGGAAAAACTCAAGTTATGGTTCAAAATTACTTGAAAGGTGCAAAAGACGGCGATAAGAGAGTTTTGTTGCTCGCAGGAGAAGTGTTAGAAGAATCTGTTCGTAAACTTCCGGCACCTAATGATTTTAAGTTTGCTGAACATTCTGACAGATATTTTGAAAAAACAGCATTAACTGATGAGGAAAAAATTGCAGCAAAAGCAATTGCAATTAAATTAAATGATATTGGTTTGCCAATTGTTGGTTTAGATATGATTGATGGTAAAGTTATAGAAATTAATGTAACCAGTCCATGCTTTTTTATTAAAGAAATTAACGCATTATATGGGATTTCTTTTGAAGATAAAATTATGCCAAAACTCCTAGAATTAGCAAATATTAGTTGCTTGGAGTTAACAGATTGTAACGTTTAGTAATTATTTAGCAAAAAATTTTTTTGAGTGTTTTTTGTCCAGAAAAACGAGATAAGCATGTTGATATCAAATACATTTTCTAATATAAACCAAATAAAATCGCTGCAGGCTCAAGTTAGTTTCCAGAAAAGGGATAAAACTCCTGCGTTTGCTAAAAATACTCTTGAAGAGAAAGAAGCTGAATTTTTGTCACAAAACCAAAAGGTCCAAATTTTCGCTGCAACTGCTATTGGAATGATAACAGGTTTAGCACTGTGTGGACGTAGACAAGGTGTAAATATTTTCAAGTGGGAAGAATTTAAAAATCTAAAAATAGGAAGTTTAGAGATTTTAGGGCTTGCTGTCGGTTCATTGGTTGGTGGATTGACAGGTGGTATTGCGGTAGATAAAACCAATAAAAGAGATAAAATAAGGGAATCTCTTCAACAATTTGTGGGCAATATTGCATTCCCGTTAGGATTTGTTGCGACGGGTAATATGTTATATGATGCGGCAGTTAAAAAGTTTGATTTAAAACCTCCTGTATTTGAAAATAAAATAGCAAATGCTATTTCTAAATCTGCTCCGGTTGTAGCAGTGACGGCAGGGAGTTTAGCTTTAGGGATTGTAGTTGGTAACAAAGTTGCTAATTTAGTTAATAATAAGATCTTTAAAAAAGATGAAGAAAGAAAAATAAAAATGTCAGATTTGGCAGCTCATGTAGATGATACGTTGTTGGGTGCAACATTAGTTGCACAGAATTTAGCTCCTGCACAAGGTACATTGGCAACCGGTTACGGAACAGCATCAGCTATTGGCTCTGCTGCTTCAAGACTTATTCCTCCGGCTTTAATCGTCCCGGGGTATGTTGCGGGTACTGCACAATAATCGCTCAATTGTAAAAAATTTGCACTTATCAATTTATAATGTAAAATAGTATTGTTGAAAAAATTATGATTTGGGGAAACATATGGAATTTTTTAGAGAAAATAGGGTATTAATAGTTAAAATTATAGCAATTTCGTTTATTGTGTTTACGGTTGCTCCGGTTGTTATGATGATGTTTTTCGGAGCTTAATCAAGCGGATTCAGTATGAATAGGTTGTTTGGGATTAAGAATTTTATAGTATTTTTATTAACTATCTCTTTGTTTGGCGGTGGTGTGTTTTCGTGTTCTGAATTTGGAACTGCTTTTGCTGAACAAAATGAACAAGCAATTATTCGTAAACATCAGGAAACTCGTGCTAAAATTCAACAATTGAAGATTTTGGAGAACAAAGAGGCTAATAAACTGTACAGAAACCAACAAAAGTTGGAATCTACTACCAAAGATTTGGAATATTCCAAAAAAAGATACTCTGTTACAAAAGAACGTCTTAGTAATATAGAAGTAGAATTAGCTGAAGCTGTTTCTGAGTATAATTCAACATTAGTACAGGTTCGTCAGCGTATTCGTAATATTTATAAACACCATCGTAAAAACCTTTTTGAAATGATTTTATCATCAGAAGACATCAATACATTGATGGATAATATTTATTTCCAAAATGTTGTGACAAAATCTGATAAATTGTCTTTGTATAATGTACGAAAAAATGCACAAAGAATTGCACAAATCAGATATCAACAAGAAATGGAAAAACGCAGACTTGCAAGTTCTATTGAAGATATGGATTCGAAGCAATCCGCAATACAAGCTGCTATCGCAAAAAATGAAGAGTTAATTAAGAAGCTTAGAACGGATAGACATACATACGAGAAAGCTGAACGAGAGCTTGCAAGCCAATCTAAAACTCTTGCAGGTATGATTAATAGGGAAACTGCTTCTTCGAATGATATGAAGGTAATGGGTGGTTTTATAAAACCTATATCAGGTCCAATTACATCTCCGTTTGGTTGGAGAGTTCACCCGATTTTTAAAAGTCGTACTTTCCACTCAGGGATTGATATAGGTGGAGCAAACAATGGAGCTGTACAAGCCTCTAATGCCGGAAAAGTTATTTATGCAGGTTGGTATGGCGGATATGGAAAAGTTGTAATTATCGATCATGGTTTGTATAATGGCAAAAAAATTACTACATTGTATGCTCACTTGAATAGTTGGAATGTTAATGTCGGGCAATATGTATCTAGGGGGCAAATTGTTGGTAGAGAAGGTTCGACAGGGTATTCAACCGGTCCTCACGTTCATTTTGAAGTCCGTGTAAATGGACAACCGCAAAATCCATTGTCGTATATTTAGAGGTTATTGAATTTGAAAAAGTTTTTATTAAAATCTTTAATTATATTGAATTTAGTTTTAGCATTTGCGTTTCAGCAGTGTGTTTATTCTGCAGATTTTTCGGACGAGTTTGTAGATGAATATTCTAACTTACAAAATAATTTAGGCGATAACCCTGATAATAGAACTGATTCTGTAAAAAAAGAAATAAAAAAGAAAAAAGGTAAAAACAAGGATAAGGAAAAAAATGAGAAAACACCGTTAGAATCAGGTGTGACTAATATTGATATAAAAAGTGATTTTCTTGAGTATTTTCCCGAAAGACAGGAAATAGAAGCTGTTGGAAATGCATCTGTTTGTATTCCTAATGACGGTGCAACGTTAAGAGCTGATAAATTGATTTTGAATCAGGAAACTGGGATTGTAAAAGGATTTGGTAATGTAAGACTTATCAAAGATTCAAATGTGATGGATGGTGAATCTATTACAATCAATTTGAAAGAAAAAAATGCCTTAATGGAAAATCCTGTTACTGAAAATATGTTTATTACATTGAAATCTGAAAATGCTCAATTAATTGGTGGCAAAGACATTCTGCTTGAAAATGGCGAAGCTACTACTAAAGAAGATAGAACTGTATCTTTTGGAACTGCAAGTTTTAGTCAATATGGAACGTCAAATCTTGCAGAAACCAAAAGAGTATTTTATTTAAAAGAAAAATATGATGAAAAATATACAATAAAAGCAAAAGAAATTATTATAGATGCTAAGGCTGAGCATGATACGGTAACTGTTAAAGATGCTGATATTTATTTGAAAAATGTAAAAATTGCAAGCTCCGGTAAATTAAGGCTGATAACTAACAAAGAGCAGCAATTTGTGGAATCAAATACTCCGGAAATCGGTTTTATAAGACATTTGGGAACATACATCGGTCCTGGCTTTGCTTTTGAAGGTCCATTTGGCGGTGCTTTGAAATTGACTCCTTTATTCAATGTTTATGAAGGGCAGGTCGGTTTTGGCGGTTTAGTAAGGTATCGCAATGACTACAACGTAACTGAGTATGCGATGAGTTCTGTTGATGAAGCAGAACCTATTCTTAAAGGTGTACATAAATTTAATGATAAACTTAGTCTGCAATATGGTATGAATGGATATATGGACGAGTGGTTTTTAGGTAACCGTTTATCCGGAAAGATGGCAGAAGTAATATTTAGAGAAAAATATGATGTAGAAGATATTGGTATAAAGTTCCAACATCGTTTGTCTGCGGGGATAGCTCAAGATTTCCGTTCAGATTGGTCTACTGCACGAGTTAGATGGATGGGGCAAGCTGATAAACCGATATTTTACTATGGAGATGATGTTAATAATAGATATGCGGTATTTGAGTTAAGCACGCAAACTGCTGCCACTGCTTATGGCAACGGTGATACCATGGCTTTGTTAAGATTTGGTCCAAGACTTAGAATGGAAACTGACAGATGGATTCAAACACTTGGGTATTTTTACACCGCAAAGCATGGCGACACACCTTTTGTATTTGATAGATATATGTATGGTACAAATAACTTGTATCTTTCTGAAGGCTTAAAACTTAACAAGTATTTGTCGGTTATGTGGTCAGGTTCTTTGGCTTTGAATAAAGATGCTTGGGATGGCAAGATGATGCAAGAAAATCGTTTTTATGTCATGGTT
>JAFQTK010000033.1 GCA_017409065.1 bacterium | reverse complement strand
ACAAACAAAGACCCAAAAAAGGTTATAGAAGAAAACAAGGTCACAGACAAGGCTACACAAGAGTTATGATTACAAAAATCAGAACTACTGCTAAATCAGCTAAAGCAGAAGAATCAGCTGAATAATTTGAGTAAAATAAGATATAAGGAGATATAAAAATGGCTCATAAGAAGGGTGTCGGTTCGTCCAAGAACGGAAGAGATTCGGAAAGTAAGCGACTCGGCGTTAAAAAATACGGCGGTGAATCTGTTTTGGCAGGTAATATCCTAGTTCGTCAACGTGGTACAAAAATCCATCCTGGTAACAATGTAGGTATTGGTTCAGATGATACATTGTTTGCTCTTATCGATGGTGTTGTAAAATTCGAACCTCATAGAAGAACAAGAAAACAAGTTAGCGTTTACGCTCAATAGTTTTCTGACAAATTTTAAAAACGGTGGGATTATGCCCACCGTTTTTTTCGTATTCATTTTATTATTTGTGATAAAATTTAATTATAAAATTAAGTTTAGTGAGGATTTTAGCCAATGAAAATGTCAAAATTATTTGTTCAAACATTGCGTGAGTTCCCTTCTGATGCTGAGGTAATGAGCCATAAGTTGTTGGTTCGTGCAGGTTATATCAGAAGACTGGCTAGTGGTGTTTATAACTATTTACCGTTAATGTGGAGAACTTTGAGAAAAGTTGAAAATATTGTTCGTCAAGAAATGGATGCCGCAGGAGCTCAAGAGCTTCTTATGCCGTTTGTTCAGCCGGAAGAACTTTGGCAAGAATCAGGCAGATGGGAAGTTTACGGTAAAGAACTTATGCGATTGAAAGACCGTCAAGGTCGTGGTATGTGCCTTGGACCAACTCACGAAGAGGTGATTACTTACATTGCGAGAGAAGGTATTAAATCATATAAACAATTGCCTGTAAACTTGTATCAAATTCAGTCAAAATTCCGTGATGAAGTTCGCCCAAGATTTGGTTTACTTCGTGGCAGAGAGTTTATTATGAAAGATGCTTACAGCTTTGATGTTGATGAGGCAGGACTAGATAAAGAATATGAAAATATGGCAAAAGCTTATACCAGAATCTTTGAACGTTGTGGTTTAGAAACAAAAATGGTTCAATCGGATTCAGGTGCTATTGGCGGAAGTGTTTCTCACGAGTTTATGGTAGTTTGTGACAGTGAAAACAATGCAGGCGAAAACGATGTTTTCTATTGTGAAAAATGTAATTACAGTGCAAATTCAAACCACGCAATTTCAATTTTGCCACAAGCTGTTACTAACGGCGGATTTGAAAAGGCTGAAATAGTTGACACTCCTAATTGCAAAACAATCGAAGAGTTGGCAGCATTTTTGAAAATAGAACCATCGACTATTGTAAAAACGCTTGTTTATGTTGCTGATAAACAGTATGTTATGGCTTTAGTTCGTGGTGATAAAACGGTTGAAGAAATTAAACTTCAAAACGCAGTTGGAGCCAATGAAATTAGAATAGCTTCTGCCGCTGAAATTAAAGAAATTATGATTAATAACGGAAAAACAGGAGAAGCAGGCTATATTAGTCCTATTGGTATTAAAGATGTTACAGTAGTTGCTGACAAGAGTGTTTTAGAGTTGAAAAATTTTGTTATTGGTTGCAACGAAACAGAAAAACATCTTGTTGGTGCAAATTGGGGTAAAGAAGCTCAATTACCTGAAAAAGTTGAAGATATTAGACTTGTTCAAGAAGGTGAAATTTGTGTTGATTGTGGCTCTCCGTTGAAAGTTACTCGTGGTATTGAAGTTGGTAACATATTCAAATTAGGCACAAAATATTCTAAAGCAATGAATGCGGTTTATATGGCAGAAGATGGTACAGAAAAACCGTTTATTATGGGATGTTATGGTATAGGTATTTCAAGAACTGCTGCTGCGGCTGTTGAAAGACATCACGACGAGTTTGGTATTAAATTACCGTTGGCAATTGCACCTTATCACGCTATTGTAGTTCCTGTAAACTGCAAAGATGAACTTCAGATGAAAGTAGCCAATGAACTTTATGAAAAACTTCAAAAAGCAGGTGTTGAAGTCGTATTAGATGATAGAGATGAACGCCCTGGTGTGAAGTTTAAGGACGCTGATTTGATTGGCTTCCCATACCGTATAACAGCAGGTAAAACCGTAAACGAAGGTCTTGTTGAGTTCAAAAACAGAGCAAATGGTGAAATGGAAAAAGTTACACCTGAAAAAGCAGTTGAACTGATTATTGATGCGGTTAAATCTTTAGCTTAATTTAAAATACTTAGTACCAAAAAGGTTCCGAAATTTCGGAACCTTTTTGGTATTTTATTTTTATTTATCGAGTTTGACTCTATTTGGGTTGTTTGTTGTTTCGTCTGATGTATTAAAAATTTCAGTTAGTCCAAGTTGTTCCGCCGCATCACCAAGTACATTGCCTGAGAAATGTTGTCTGTCAGCATCTAACGTTGTTCCGTCAGTTGCACTATCGTAGAGCATTCCTGTACCGGCACCGATAAATCCTGCAATATCTTCATCGACTCCAAGTTCTTCTGCAATCTGAGTCCCGCCGACTACAGCTGCATTTTTCAAAGACCCCTTGCCGACTTCTGCAACAAAATTACCAACACCTTCTGATGTGACTGCTCTATCTGCAACAGCCCCAAGGTCGAAATCTGCACCTTTCAAACTGTCATAGCCTGAACCCATCGCTGCTCCGACAACACCACCGACTATTCCGCCAACAGTTCCGCCTATATCTTCGCCGACACTTCTACCTGTTTCGGTAGCTGCTTCTGATACAGCTAAGTCTATGAGTCCTGCTGCACCACCTGTATAAACTGCGGCAGCAACTTTTGCGACTGTGAGTCCTGCATCTATTGCATTGTCTTTAGTGTTGTCCCAGCCTTCTTGGATAAGGTCTTTATCTCCGGTTAATGCACCTGCGGCCATATCGGTCGTGCCTTCTACGGTTTCACCAACAGCAGCTATTCCGTTTCCTAAGGAATCTAAGCCCATCCATCTATCAACAATACCACCGACAGCCCCAAATGCTTCATCAGCAATGTTTCCGGCTAATCTGCCTACTCCTTGTACAGTATCATTCCAAGCATCACAAGCAGCATTGCCGACTTTTTTACCATATTTTTCAGCTTGTTTGAAGATTTTACTTTCAACAGCTTGTTCAGCACTATCTTCAAGGTTTTTTAAGCTTTCTTTCATTTCGTCTTTGTCAAAGGTTGCAGTTGCTCCTACAAACTCTGTTGCTGCGGCTGCTGCGTTACCGATACCCTCGCATAAGCCTTCCATGCCTAACGGTTTAAGGATATCACCTGTGAACTTGCCTGCAAATTTCATAACTCCGCCTACGGCACCGGTAATGTTTTTGATTAGGTTTTTTACACCTTTAACAACACTTTTTACCAGATTTGTAGCAGCACGAACCAGTCTATTGATAAGACCGCCTAAGCCTCTCTTCTTTTTCTTTCTTCTTGCTCGTTCAACTTCTTTCCAAGCATCACGAGTTTGGATTACACCATCTCTGTATTGTTTTGCTCCATCCAAGTTTTTGTTGTAATCAGTTAGTTTATTGTTTTGTGTTTCTAAATTTTTATCTAAACTTTCAATTTTAGCGGTGAGAGTGTCTATCGCACCGGATACAAGTTTAAGTTGTTCGCCTTTTGTGTTTAATTGACCAATGAGTGTATCATTTTCGGCGAATAAGTTAGATACGGATTCAGGCAATTGGTAGTTCGCCATTTGTTGAGAAATCCATTCGTTCATATCAATGCCATGTGCCCCAAGGTTTTTAAGTTGAAATTCTTTAGCATATTTTTCAATTTCTTTGTCGGCACCATTTTTGTATTGTTCTGTTTGAGCTTCGGCTAATTCTTCGTTTGATTTGATTTTTTCGTTAAGCTGTTCCATTTCTGCTTCAAATTGTTCTTTTTCGGCTTCTCTTTTTTCGAGTTGACCTTCTGCAACTTGTTTTTGTTCTTCAAGTGTTCGGATAGCACTTTCTGTGGTTTTTATTAGCCTCTCAATTCTTTTAATTTGTCCTTCGACTTTTTTTAATATTTGTGAGGCTTCGCCGGATGATTGAACCTTTTCTAAATCTCCGTAGTCGAAATTTTTACATTGTGTTTCTAAATCAATTTGCTGTTGTAAGAGTGCATTATACCTGTCATCGTATTCGCTTAAAATTGCCATATCAGCATCGATAGATGCTTGGGTTTCAGCGACTGCTTCTGTGTCAATGCCTGTACTATCTTCTGTTTCCTCTGTTCCTTCTGTTTTTGTGGCAGAAGATATCATAACTGTGTCTTCGTTTAGATTTCTAAATTCTAATTCTTCAAGTACCATATCTACATTGATTTGGTTGTCTGTTGCCGTACCATTTTCCAAATCGATTCTAAGTTGATTTAGTTGAGCGGTACTCATTGATGTTAAGTCGATTGCCATTGTTCATATCCCTTTCATTTTTCCATAAACTCTGCATGATTTATATCGGCAACTATGAATTTAAACTTTAATAAGATTTTCAGAAATTACCCCCCCCCCCCCCCGAAAGCCGCACGACAACTGGAAAAATTGACATTTACAAAAGTTAATATTTTTATTGATGGTATTTCTTATTTATATAAATCATAAAAAATGGCCCCTGATTTCAGGAGCCATTTTTGTTTAGTTTTTTGTTTTATAAAAGTTCTTGAAGTTCTTCAACCACTTTTTTGTGTTTGTTTGCAAACTCTGAACCTCTAGCTTCGATAGCTAATTTAAGAATAAGTGGTAAGTTCAAGCCTTTGCCTTTTTTCAATTGTTCGCAATAGTATTCTTCAAAATTGTTTGGCATTCTTAAAGACCAGTTTTTATCTCCTGATGTTCCGGGACGATTGTAAACGTCCATTAAACCAAGTAAATCGGTGAAGAATACTTGAACATTTTCTGCTTTAGATGCAAACATTTCAACTAATTTAGTTTGTGTTAAAAATGCTGCATCAGTTGTTAGTCTAACGATAGTATCATTTTGTGCTTTTTCGTCAAGTTCGAAGAATAAGTCTTCAACGAGATTTTTAGCATGTGGGTAACTTTCTGGTGTATTTACAATGTTTTTAGCCCACATTGCAATTGGTTCGTTGTCGTGAGTTCCTACCATTGTCCAAACTTTTTCTTCAATATTTGAACCTCTGTATGGGTGGTCAGGTTCTTCTGCAACTACGAATTGAGTCAATCTCATACCTTGTAATTGATATTCTTTCATAACATTTTCAACAGGATATGTTAATGTTCCAAGGTCTTCGCAAACAATTGCATCTTTGTCCAAGCCACAATCTTTAGCCGCTGCAATAACGATTTTTTCAACTAAAGCACCGTACTTTTTAATTTGGTCTTTTGTTAAAGATTTGATACGTTTTTCTTTATCAGCTTCGACTTCTGTGTTTAAGTCTTCCATCGTTGCAATAGCAAATCTAGAAAGGAACGGGTGTTCCGGTGAAGAATATAGTCTGCCTGCACCTTCTTCTATTTTAGGTTTATGACCTTTAACATATACCCAAGGGTCAATAAGACCTACTATGTGGTCGATTCTTACACCCCCTGGGTTTTCGGTAAACATTTTTTTATAAAGTTTTTTCATTAGTTCTCCGCCTTCACCAAGAGAACCATCTTCGTTGAACATTGTTTCAGGGTTCATTACAGGGAAACCCCAAGCTTGTCCGTCTTCGGAGAAATAATCAGGCGGACAGCCTAAGCACCAACCATCGAGGAAGTATGCTTGATATGCCCACGCATCTCTATCGGAAAATGCTACTTGCCTGTCTGCAATCATTTTTATATCGTGTTTTTTTGCATATTCACGAGTTTGGTCGTTTTGTACTGCTGCAACATATTGGCAGAAGCAGTAAAATTCGATAACATCTTGATACTTTGATTTTAATTCATTTATTCGTTGAGCAAATTGTGCTTTTTCTTCTTCATTTTGTGGGTTGAAAAGACGTTTGTCCATATCAGATTTCCACATTGGATAGTAGTCATTTTGATGTTCTACTATCAAAGCTTCATATAACGAATCTTTTTCTAACCAAAATGAGTTTTCTTTTTTGAATTTTGTGTAATCTTTTTCAAATTTTTTGCAAGTTTTAAAGTTTTCAAAAGCTTCCTTTAGTGCTTTTTCGTGTTCTGTAAATATGTAAGAATAGGCTGTTTTATTTGTGTCTTTGTTCGGGTTGTTCGCACAAATTGTTTCAAATGTGTTTTCGCTTAAAATGCATTCCCATTCTTTTGTGGTTAGTGCTTCTAAATCAATAAACAAAGGGTTTGTAGAAAAGATTGTCCCTGTATATGGAGATGAATCTATGCCTTTTGTTTTACCTTGGGGTCCGAGTTGAATTGCATTGAAAATTCCTTCTGCAAAGTCGATTACTCTTTTTCCTGCCGCTGAGTTTGGAGAGCCAAATCCAACGTTTTTCCCTTCATTTGATGGGAAACTACTTCCGTGAGCAATTAGGGCAAAATTCTTTTTCCCTAATGTTTCTAGTGCTTTGTGTACGGTTTTTTTGTACTGTTTTTTATCAGCTAAAACACAATCCATTATAAACTCCTTTCATTTATTACTTTTAGGTTTATTTTATCATAAAAAGTTGAAATTTTTGTTCCGAAAAACATTCTAAACATTACCGGTTGTGCTGTTACGGTCATCTTCAAGTTTACGAATATCGATTTTTGCATCGTTTTCATCCATTGGGTATGTTAACCCAACATTTTCAATGTCTATATCAACTTTGGTGTCTACCATTTCAAGTTCATCTTTAGGATAATCTTTAATTTTTCCATCCTCAAGTTTGACTGAAATTTTTTCACTAAGGAAGTTAATGCTACAAACACGTCCTAACCCGTCTGCAGTCATAACTCCACATCCAACAGGCGGCATTTCTTTTGCGGCATCAATATAATCCTTGTATTCATAATTTAGGCAGCACAATAAACGACCGCATGTACCGGAAATTTTACCCGGAGTTATTGGCATTCCTTGGTCTTTTGCAAGCTTAATATTTATGCTGTCAAATTTTCTTAGCCATGAACAACAACAAAAAGGTTTTCCACACAAACCATTTCCTTCGACAATGGAAGTTTCATCCCTAACTCCAATATGTCTTAGGTCTATTCGAACACGTTTAAAAGTTTGAGTTAGGTCTTTTAGTAATTCCCTAAAATCGACTCTTTCTTGTGCTGTGTAATAGAATGTAATTTTACGCATATCAAAAGTGTAGCGAGATTGCACAAGATTCATAGATAACTTATGTTTTGCAACCAATGCTTTACATTTATTAAATGCAATATATTCTTCTTTTTTTATTTCATCAAGCTTTGCAATGTCCTCTTTTGACATTACACGAACAAGATTCAGTGGTTGAGGTTTAAATTTTTCCCAATGTTTAGCAATTTCAGAATTAACGAGAAAAACCCTAACGGCTTCTTCTCCTTTTTCTGTTTGAACCAAGATATATTGCCCACTTTCAAGCTCTGTTCCCTCAGGATAAACCAAGGGATAAAACTTGTTTTTTAGCATTTTTACTGCGTATTTTATCATCAAGTTCCCTATTTATCAGTCATAATGAACAGGCTTATTAAATCATTAACCTGTGCGGATTGTTTTTGATAATCACTAACTTGTTTTTCCAAATTCTTGATATTATTTTTGTACTCCTGAATTGTAGAAACGCATTCTCTTGCAGAAGTATTAAGCCCATCTTGGAAGTTTTGTGCTTCGGTCAAGACTGTTGACATTGAAATACCTAAGGCTTCCATTGTTTGACGAATAATCTGAGCACCTGTTTGTTTTGATACCCCTTGTGGAAGTTGAGCAATTAATCTTTTCAAAACAGCTACGTTTGAAGGAATTGTAAATTCTTTTGCTCTTGGGTATGTTGGTTGTGTCTGTTCGGTATATACGTTGTCTGAGTAATCATAGTTGATAGACGGTTGCGGTTCTCTATATTGAGGTTGTTGAGGCATAGAATAAGGTATTTCCGGTTCAAAGTAGTTTTGTTGAATAGGTTCGTGATACACAGGCTCTGCGATATACGGTCTTTGTTGTGGAGTCGGTTGAACAGGTGGAATTTGATAAGAAAAAGTTTCTTGTTCTTCAATTTGTGGTTGAACAATGGGTTCTTCTTCAAATATAGCTTCCGGTTCCTCAGAAATTAAATCTTCAAGATTTTGTTCTTCCATTTCCGGTTCCGGTAATGTTTGAATTTCAATTTCTGATTGTTTTTTTAACGCTTCTACTATTTTTTTACCTACACCCTCAGGCAATTTATTTTCCATCATTTTCTTTCCTCTTAGATTACTCTCAGATAATTATAATTAAACCATGATAATTAAAACCATGCAAATTAAAATTAAGATAAAAGTAATTTTAATAATTGTCGTTGTTACACTCATTTGCGGGAAAAATGATAAATTCTTGATAAATTTTTATTTTAGTCAAAAAAAACCACCCTTTAATTGGGTGGGCTGTTTTCTGCATCCTAATGGTCTTTTGTGTTTATTATTTAGGAGTTTTATGTTTCGGGTTAGTATAAACTTTTGTGTGTTAATTAGTGTTTAATTTACACTTAAATCTTGTGTATTTTTATTATCTCACACAACAAAAAAATGTCAATACCTTTTATGAAGTTTTGTAAATAAAAATTTTAAAATTGCTTTTGTGTTGCATTTTTTAGCTAAATATTATCTAATATAACTATGGATATTAAGAGTGATAAATCATTTAACGGACTCAGCGGGATTATAGAAATCCCTTCTGATAAATCAATAAGTCATAGAAGTGTGATGTTTTCCGCTTTAGCAAAAGGTGAATCTGTCATTTCTAATTTTTCAAAGGGTGCCGATTGCCATTCTACTTTAAAAATTATGCAATCTTTAGGGGCAGAAGTTGATTTTATTAATGAAAAAACTGTCAAAATTAAATCATCAGGGATTTTGAAATGTCCTAATAAACATTTGGATTGTGGTAATTCGGGAACAACTATGAGGCTTATTTCCGGAGTTTTGGCAGGACAAAATTTTGATAGTATTTTGGTTGGTGATGAGAGTCTTCAAAAACGTCCAATGAAAAGGATTATAACGCCTTTGGAGCTTATGGGTGCAAAAATTGAGCATTCTAACTTTAAAGCTCCATTAAAAATTAGTGGGACTAATCTTCAATCAATAAATTATGAAAGTGTGTTGTCTTCCGCACAAGTTAAATCTTGTGTGTTGTTGGCAGGTTTAAATGCACAAGGAACTACAACTTTTTCTGAGCCATTCAAATCACGAAATCATACTGAATTATTATTAAAATATTTAGGTGCAGACATAGATGTTGTAGGCAATAGTGTTTCTGTTAAAAAATCTCAGTTGATTGCAAAAGATATAAATGTTGCGGGGGATATTTCTTCGGCTGCATTTTTTATGGTTGCGGCTGCTATTGTTCCAAATTCTGAGGTTATAATAAAAAATGTTGGATTAAACCAGACTCGTACCGGCATTTTGGATATCATGATTAAAATGGGTGCAAATATAGAAATTTTAGACAAACAAAATATTTGCGGTGAGGATGTTGGGGACATAAAAGTTTCTTATTCAGATTTAAAAGGTGTTGAAATAAGTGGGGATATTATTCCAAGACTTATTGATGAATTACCTGTAATTGCCGTGTTGGCGACTCAGGCTAAGGGTATAACAATCGTCAAAGATGCTCAAGATTTAAGAAATAAAGAGTCCGACAGAATTAGTTGTTTGGTAACTGAGTTAAGAAAAATTGGTGTGGTGATTACTGAAACTGAAGATGGTTTCGTTATTGAAGGCAGACAAAGAATAAAAGGTGGAGCGTTGACTGAATGTTATCATGACCATCGACTTGCAATGAGTTTGTATGTTGCTGGTTTAGTTGCAGATGAAGCTATAATTGTCAAGGAATTTCAGTGGGTTGATATTTCATTCCCTGAATTTTTGGGATTGATGGAAAATATTAAAAACTAAATCCAACTGCCACCGATTAGATGTCCGTCATTTTTATCATAAATTACCAAGGCTTGACCTTTTGTAATGGCTGATATTGGGGATTCAAACTCTACTATAAATTCATTATTTATTTGGCTTATTTTAGCATTTTCTTTTTGCATATTGTATCTGACTTTAATTTGGGCATCAAAATTTTCTAATTTCGTACCGGATTGAAAATTAATATTAGAAATTTTCAATGAGTCAGAATATAATTCATTTTTTACTCCGACATAGACAATATTTTTTTCTACATCAGTACTAATCACATAAAGAGGCTCTTGGTATGCCAGACCGATTCCTTTTCTTTGCCCGATGGTGAATTGCCATGCTCCATTGTGTGTGCCTAATTTTTTGCCTGTTGATTTTAAAATAAAATCTCCTGTTGTATCGCCGAATTTTTCTGCAAGGAATTTTTTTGTTGTCATTGGTTTAGTTATAAAACATATGTCTTGACTATCTTTTGACGATTTTGAAGGTAAATTATTTTCTTCTGCAATTTGACGAATTTCAGATTTTTCAAGATTATGAAGCGGGAAAATAGTTTTAGATAATTGTTCTTGGTTTAACTCAAAAAGATAATAAAGTTGGTCTTTTTTTTCATCTTTTGCTGGGTATAGGTAAAAAATTCCGTTTTGTTCTTTGATATTTGCGTAGTGACCTGTTGCTATGTAGTCGGCACCAAGTTCGTTTATTGCATAATCAAATATTTTTCCCCACTTAATTTTTTTATTGCACATAATGCAGGGATTAGGAGTTTGCCCTATTTTGTATGAATTTTCGAAATAATCAATTATTTGAGTTTTAAAATCTTCGCTTACATCACAGACAAAATGCTCAATCCCTAAGGAATTTGCTACATTTTTGGCATTTGTTACAATTTGTTCAGTTTCAGGTGAACAAAACATTTTTCCTGTCACAGCAACAACTTCATAGCCTTGTTTTTTTAGTAAAAATGCGGTAACGCTACTATCTACACCACCACTAAGAAGAACGGCAACTTTTTTATGCATAACCATTTATATAGTACTCCCGTCCTTTTTGTGTTAAGGCATATTCAATTGCTCCATTTTCTACGATATTATTTGATGCTATTATCAAAAGTTTATCTTCAATTGCCTTTTGTATAGTTTTTCTATCGACTAATATTTTCATAGAATTGTATAGTTTAGCATTTAGTTGTTTTAGTTGGAAATTTTTAGTGTTTTCATTTTCCAATAAATAGTAGGCAGTTATTACAAGATAATCTATAAGTGATTCAGGATTTTTTGTCTTTATAACTGTTTCGTAGTCGATTTTAGGTTTGTTTTCTTGCTCTTCGTAAACTGGATTTTTTATTTTGTCTTCCAAAATATTTTCAAACTCAAGAACACCGGATATTTCTGAATCTTGTTGGCTTAGTTTTTCAGGCATTTTTATTTGTTCTTTTATTTTTGTTGGTTGTAGGAGCATTGAATAATCTGCAAGACTTTTTTCTTGAGTAGTGAGAGGTTTTGTTTCTCTTATAGTTGGGAATTGTGGTTGAGATATGGTTTTTACTTTTTCAATTTCAACTGAACGCTGCTCAAGTTCCTCTTTTTTTGTTGTCAAAAGAGGAATGGGTTTGGATTCTATAAGGTTGGCTTTGTGATTTATTTCTCCTAGAATTTTATCTATATAAGAAGAAATAAAAGCTTTGTCATTTCCTGAAAAACTGTATTCACAATCACCTTTTTTAATTTTTATAGAATAATTAGCCATTAATACTTCTCTTACGATACAATTTCGTTATGCCATTTTTGAAGTTGTTCTTTAATAAATTCCAAATCATCAGATTTGATTTCTATTTCCAGTTCCCCTTTTTTCAATTTCAAAACGTACTCGTGCATTTTCATATCCTCAACCAATTTAATTAAATTATCTAACAATTATGTATAATTTTCAACTTTAGGAATTATTCGCTTTTGTAATTGCTTTTCCTGCGATGAACCCTGTTGACCAACAATTTTGGAGATTAAATCCGCCTGTAAAACCGTCAATATTCAATACTTCTCCACAAAAATACAAGTCTTTTATTTCTTTGTATTCCATAGTTTTAGGATTTATAAAATCTAAATTTACCCCGCCTGCAGTAACAATCTCTCCGTCAGCTTTTTGCGATTTAATAATCAATTCAAATTCGCACAAGCTTTTGCTTAGTTTGTTTCGAATGATTTTACTTGTTTGATTTGCTTTTAGAGTTTGGCTTATTTGTAGTTTTTCGAATAAATATTGGGCAAAAGACCGAGGAACAAACTCTGATATAACGTTTATTAAATCTTTTTTTGAGTATTTATCAAGTAGTTTTATCAATTCCGCATCAAAATCCTGTTGTGAGTGCCCGATGAAATTGAGTTTTATTTTGTAAGGGAATTGTTCAAATGCGTTTGTTGAAGATATTTTATAGGCTAAAGGTCCTGACAAAGATGAATGAGTTATCAATAAATCTCCGTAAAGATCTTGATTGCTTTGAGTCGTGGCTTTGATGTTTTTTAAGACAACTCCGGATAAATTGTATAAAGCTTTATCCTCAGCACAAATAGCACATAAGGCGGGTTTGGGTTCAATTAGTTTAATATTCAATTTTTTTAGGATTTCATAATTATTTTTTATCCCGCCTGCAAATACAATTTTGTCAAATTGGTATTGTTTTTTTTCTGTTGAAAGAATAAAACCTAAACCATTTTTTGAAATTTCAGTTACTTTTTCTTTAATAAACGAAACGTTTGAATTTTTAACTTTGTTTAAAAGCTTTTCTCTAACATCTTTTGAGCTATTTGATTGCGGAAAAATTCTTAAATCATCTTGTATGTACGTTTTTATTCCTATATTTTCGAAAAATTCAATAGTATCACCTGTTGAAAACTTTGAAAAAACAGACAAAAGAAATTTTTGTCCTCTAGGGTAATATTTTACTAATTCTGTATTGTCAAATTCTGCAAAAGCAAGATTACAACGTCCCCCACCTGTTGGCAAAATAGTTCCGAGCGGTAATTTATTATCAAAAAATATTATCTCAGCTCCACTGTCAATTGCGGAGATTCCCGTCATTATACCTGCGGGTCCTGTGCCTATTATTGCAACTTTCATACGCTTATTGTTCCATATAAAAACACATCTTCAGGGTGTTCCAGTTCTTCGTGCATTTCGGATATAGATTTATTTAGGACAGGATGTTTGAACAAAGGAATAAGTTCTAATAACGGAACTAAAACAAATGCTCTTTCGTGCATATACTTATGTGGAATTGTGAGTTCAGGTAAGTTTATAACTTCGTGACCGTAGAACAAAATATCAATATCAATTGTTCGTTGTCCCCAACGCGGAACGCCTTCTCTTACTCGACCTAAGCTTTGTTCTACTCTTTGACAATGATGTAGAAGTTCAACTGCTGAGAATTTTGTTTTGGCTTCAATAACTGCGTTTACAAACCATTCTTGGTCTTTTTTTCCCCAAGGTTCTGTTTCATACAACGTAGATGTACGAACAACCGTAAATTCATCGCAATTTTGCAGTAATTTTACCGCTTGTTGAATGAAACCGACTTTATCTCCTGAATTAGAACCCAGACTCAAATAAACAACAGCCATTTAACCTCCTAAGATTATTTTATAATCAATTTTAGGCTTTGACAATATGTTTATTAAAAAACGTCATTCCGGATGAGTCCGCAGGACGACTGAAGAATTTCGGCACCGCAAGCCTACCCGTCATTCTGAGCGAGTGAATGAACCCTAATTAAGCGAGCTTTAATTTTTAAGCTGTCTGGTTGTAAACCTGCATGTGCAGGCGAAGAATCTCGCCAGATAATCACATCGTCATCCTGAGCGAGTGAATGAACCCTAATTAAGCGAGCTTTAATTTTTTAAGCTGTCTGGTTGTAAACCTGCATGTGCAGGCGAAGAATCTCCACGAGTAGAGTCTATATTCCACGAGATTCTTCGGTCACTTTGTTCCCTCAGAATGACGGCCCGCAGTGGCGGGTTTTCCACATCATCGTCATTCTGAGCCGAAGGCGAAGAATCTCGTCGAATGTAGACTCTGTGTGTCGAGATTCTTCGGTCACTTTGTTCCCTCAGAATGACGAAGTATTTTTATTTTTAAAACCTTGCCCCTCAGAATGACGCTTTGGTTGGATTAAAAAAGGTGCAATGAATTGCACCTTGAAAAATTTATTTTTGTGCAATTCATTGCACGCAACCAACTCTAATTTTTTACCGAGGTTGCACTTTCCAGGCATCGTCTGGGTATTTAGAAATATATGCACCTCTAGCTGCGTTAAGTTCTCTTTCTGCTTCAGCTACTTCTTGGCAAGCTTTGTCATATTCGGCTTTGGCTTGCTCATATTTAGCTCTGCGGCCTAAATAGACCCATTCCTTATTTTCGCCACAGCAACAAGCATCCATTGCTTTTTTTGCCTTATCTCTCCTCTCCATAGCAGATTTTAATTTGCTTTCCTTATCTCTTACTGCTAGTTGAGCATCACTTTCTGCCTTTGCTTCTTTTTTTTGTATTAATTCTTTCTCATAGTCGCTTGGTACTAGATCCTCTGGTTTTATAGAGGACGTGGTGCTGAAAGTAAAATCGTCCCCGATGTTGGTGGATGCGGTATTTCCTGCTAACATTTGACTCACAGGAGTTGTTGTTGCAGGTTTTTCTGTAATTCGGGGTCGTGTGGTTAAATTATATTTGTTCTCGTAAAGACCGTCAATTGGTTGTGGCATACTCTTTTCCTCTCTTTTCGTAACTGTGTGTAAAAATTAGCTAATTTATACTTGAATAAAAACAAATTTATTATGATAATTTCCTAATAGAATAGAATGGAATGGAATCCGTGTAACTCAATGCAGGTTTGAAAAACTCAGCTTTACAATTTGTAATATTTTGGTGCGGTGTGCTTTATAATATTGCAACAAATTTATTAAGAATTTGTTTTATTCTGCTTTTTAAAGTATAAATAAGATAAACAAAAAGGATTTTTTATGAAAATTGTTATATTCGGAGCAAATGAAGTAGGTTGCCTTTTGGCTACTCAACTTTTTGAAGACCACGATATTATTGTCATTGATAAAGAAGAAAATAGAACTGAGGATTTTAACAAGCTTGATATAGAATTTATTTTTGGAAATGCTTCAAACATAGAGGTACTGGAAAAAATAAATATTAAAGATGCTGATGTTTTTATCGCTTGTACAAATATGGACGAGGCAAATATTGTTGCCTGCCTTACCGTCAAACGTATGTCTATGGCTAAGACGGCATGTTTTGTTAGTAAGGAAGAATATATTGAATCTATGAATTTGATAAAAGCTTCTGAATATCAGTCAGGCATGATGATAGATTTGATTATTTGGCCCGAAGCCCTTTTGACACAAGAGATTTTTAGAATAATTACTGTTCCTGCAGCTATTGATGTTGAAAATTTTGCTCATGGAAAAGCAAGATTATTGGAATATAGAATTAAGGAAGATTCTTTGTTATTGGGAAAACAAATCAAGGATTGTGTTTTTCCGGAAGAAACTTTGGTTGTAGGGATAACCAGAAATAATGAGTTGTTTATTCCATCAGGTTTGACAACTTTTGAAGAAGGTGACAAGGTAATTTTTATGGGTGCGGCAACTCCTCTAGACATTTTGGCAAGTACTATGTTTAAAGAATCTGAAAAAGTTAAAACCGCAGGGATTATTGGTGGCGGTAATGTAGGTTTGATGCTTGCAAAGGATTTGGAACGGGCAAACATAAAAACAAAAATTATTGAAAAAGATTATAAACGTTGTGAATATTTGACGGAAAACCTTAAAAAAACTTTGGTTTTAAACGGTGATGGTACAGATTTAGAACTTTTGCAAGCGGAAGAATTTAATGAGTTTGATGTTTTGATATCTGTTACAAATAATGACGAAAAGAATTTGTTGTGTTCGCTTTTGGCAAAACAATTAGGTGTAAAAAAGGTGATTACAAGAGTGTCTAAATCCAGTAATATTCCGCTTTTTGAAAAAGTGGGGATTGATGTTGCAATGTCGCCTAAAGAAGCTGCAATAGATGAAATTAATAATGTTTTAATTGAAACGGATATTGATATACTTGCAACAGTAGAACAAGGTCAGGGAGAGGTTATTGATATTTATATTCCGGAAAAATTTCCTGATACTAAAATAATGGATTTACGCATGCCTGCTAAGGCTATTATTGGAATTATTCGGCGTGGCTCAAAAGTTATCATCCCTAAAGGCGATACGTTGGTTAGAGCTAAGGATAGTTTAATAGTCTTTACTATGGCAGAAAATTCTGCTTCTGTTAAAGATTATTTTCACAAAGGGTAAAGTATGAGAATTAATTTTATTTGTAGTGCTATTGGTCTTATTTTAAGATACGTTTCTGTAATGTTATTGATTCCTTGTATTGTTGCGTATGTTGATAAAGATTATAGTTCTATAATTCCATTTGTTGTGGCATCAGCGTTTTCTGTTGTTGTTGGGTTAATTTTAAGAAGAAATCAAGAATCTTTGGATTCATTGAATAATATAAAGAAGTCAGAGGCTTTATTTACAGTTTCTTTAAGTTGGATTGCAATATGTATTATTTCAGCCATTCCATATTTATTCTATGGGTTGTCCCCGTTAGATTCGCTTTTTGAAGCTACGTCAGGTATTACAACAACCGGAGCAACGATTCTTACTAATTTTGATTACCCTAAAGCAATGTTCTTGTGGCGTTCATTGAGCCAATGGTTAGGCGGTATGGGAATTATTGTCTTGTTTATTGCTATTTTGCCTCAATTTAGGGTTGCCGGACGCCAGATGTTTTATGCAGAAGCCCCAGGACCTACTGAGGAGAAAGTTACACCCAGAATCCGTCATACTGCTACTGCTTTGTGGGGAATTTATGTGTTTTTAACCGGTTTGCAAATATTGCTTTATAAACTTTCAGGCATGAATATTTTTGAGGCTGTATGTAATTCAATGTCGACAGTTGCAGCAGGTGGTTTTTCTCCTCATCCTGAGAGTATTATGGGATATAATTCTTCTCCTATTATTTGGATTACAATTTTATTTATGTTCCTTTCCGGTGCAAACTTTGCGTTGCAGTATAAGGTTTTGGTACAAAGAAAATATGCAGCACTTATTAGAAGTGAAGAATTTAAGTTATATTTAGGTTTATTTTTGGGTATTTCACTTCTGGTTGCTTTATTTTTATGGTTGGAAGGAAATTATTCGGGCATAATTGCCGTCCGTGATAGTTTGTTCCAAACAATTTCAACGATGACGTCAACGGGGTTTGCGGCTGTTGATTATACAAAATGGGCATTACCTGCAAAAGTTATCCTATTTTTAGCGATGTTTACGGGCGCTTGTGCGGGGTCTGCTGCCGGTGGGGTT
>JAFQTK010000032.1 GCA_017409065.1 bacterium | reverse complement strand
TATACTTGTCACAATTTTCTTTTTGTCTGTATCAAACAAAGCAATAACATTCAATCCATAGTTGCTAAAATTACCATAATTTGCTAAAGCATTCCCCAAATTTCCAGCACCAATAATAATTGCACTTTTAGGTTTTGAAAAACCCAATGTTTTTTCAATCGACTCTTTCAATTCTTTTACCAAATAACCAACTCTGCACTTACCTGAATTGTTTAAAAAACTAATATCTTTTCTTACCTGTGAATCGTCAACCCCCAACAAAGAAGCCATTTGCGGACTTGAAATTGTATCGATTCCCTTGTCTATAAAGTCAGTCAAAATGCAATGGTATAATGTCATTCGGCTAACAGCTTTTTCTGAAATTTTTTTGTCCATAATTCCTCAATAACAATATTATATTACAAAGCGTGAAAAAATTCACAATTACATTAAAAATATTATTAATTGTAAAAATTACAATTAATTAATGCCATATTAAAAAAAATGTGTTATTATAAATAACGCAAAATATATGAGGAAAAAATTATGGGAAATGCTTATTTAGATAAAGTTTTAAATGAAGTTGAAAAAAAGAATTCACAAGAACCTGAATTTGTTCAGGCGGTTTACGAAGTGCTTTCATCATTAAAAGCCGTTGTAGATAAGCATCCTGATTATGAAAAAATGGCACTTTTGGAAAGATTAGTAGAGCCTGAAAGATTAATTTCATTCAGAGTTCCTTGGATTGATGACAAAGGTCAAGTTCAAGTTAATCGTGGGTATAGAGTACAATTTAACGGAGTTCTTGGACCATATAAAGGTGGATTACGTTTTCACCCAAGCGTTAACCAAAGCATTATGAAATTTTTAGGTTTTGAACAAATATTCAAAAATGCACTGACTTGTTTGCCTATTGGTGGCGGTAAAGGCGGTAGCGATTTTGACCCAAAAGGAAAATCAGATGACGAAATCATGCGTTTTTGCCAAAGTTTTATGAATGAACTCCAACGTCATATTGGAGCAGATGTTGACGTTCCTGCCGGTGATATCGGAGTTGGTGCCAGAGAAATTGGATATCTTTTTGGACAATACAGAAAAATTAAAAATATCTATGAAGCCGGTGTATTGACAGGAAAAGGCTTAGATTACGGCGGATCTCTAGCAAGAAAAGAAGCTACCGGATTTGGCTTGATTTATTTTATGCGTGAAATGTTGAAAGCAAACGGAACTTCTTTGCAAGGCAAAACTGTTATAATTTCCGGCTCAGGAAACGTTGCAATTTATGCATGTCAAAAAGCTCAAGAATACGGTGCAAAAGTAGTTGCAATGAGCGATTCTAACGGATGTGTTTATGCACCAAACGGAATTAACCTCGATGCAATTAAAGAAATTAAAGAGGAAAAAAGAGGTCGAATTAAAGATTATCTCAACTATGATTCTACTGCTGAATATATGGAAACAGTTGATAGACCTCGCATTTGGGATATTAAGGCGGATATTGCTTTACCTTGTGCAACACAAAATGACATTGATATAGTATCTGCTAAAAAATTAGTTGAAAATGGAATAATGGCAATCGGAGAAGGTGCAAACATGCCAACTACCAATGAAGCTATTCAATACTTCCTATCTCAAAATATCTTATTAGCTCCGGCAAAGGCAGCAAATGCAGGTGGAGTAGCTACTTCTGCTTTAGAAATGAGCCAAAATAGCATGCGTTTCTTCTGGACATTTGACGAAGTTAATGAAAAACTTGATAGAATAATGACAAACATTTTCAATCAATGTCAAAAAGCGGCTCAAGAATATAATATGGGTACAAATTATGTTGCAGGTGCAAACATAGCTGCTTTTAGAAAAATTGCAAAAGCTATGCGTTCACAAGGTGTAATTTAGTACTGGACATAAAATTATTTTTGTATTATAAAAGGAATACACGTTCACGTGATTACTTTAAGCCCTGGTGGTGGAATCGGTAGACACGTTGGACTTAAAATCCAATGAGACTCACCTCTCGTGCCGGTTCAAGTCCGGCCCAGGTCAAATAAAAAAGACCTCGTTTGAGGTCTTTTTTATTTGGATTTGACGGACATTCACTCACATCTCTAATTGAGCATAGCTCAAAAATCTGACGAGTTGAAACCCTACTACAGTCATTCTGAGAGAGTGAAACGAAGCGAAGAATCTCACGGAGCAAAAGCCTCCTCGTCATCCTGAGCAAAGCGAAGGATCTCGACACACAAAGTCTATATTCAGCGAGATTCTTCAGTCGTCCTGCGGACTCCCTCAGAATGACGGCAGCAACGCTGCTTCACCATCAGCCAGACCTTTGAACTAAAGCCCATTTGGCTAGGATTCGCAGCAATGGCAGCGTTTCAACCAGCCAGTTAAAAAACTAAAGCCCATCTAACGAGGATTCGCCCCTCAAAATAACGGTAGGAGCTTTTTTATTTGGTTTTGCCGGATTCTCACTCGCTCTTCTAATCGGATACTTTCATAATATGAGCCAAAGCATAATACGGCGGACGGTTTTCATGAGCTTCTCCACTGCCTATAATTCCGGTAAAAGCAACCTATATGGTGCATTTATGCACCATTCTCATAACTGGATGAAAGATGCACCGGAAAGAAATCTTTTACTTTATTATTTCAAATTATCTTTTCTTTGATACTTTCTTCTTTTTGAATTGCATACGCAAAAAGAAGAAAGTATCGCAAAGAAGAAAAACACGCTTTGCCTTCGACTTTAGGTCAGGGGGTTGCACCCCCCAGAACCCCCTGCTTTCGTAATTCCAAACCAAAAGCGAAGAATAATGGTGAGGTCTTTTTTATTTGGTTTTGTCGGACTCTCACACGTTATACTAATTTGATACTTTCATAATATAAGCCAAAGCATAATACGGTGGTCTGTTTTCGTGAGCTTGTCCACCACCTATACTTCCTGTATAAGAAGACGACCCACCGTTAGTTCCTGCGTTAACATGGGCCCTATGATTGGTTTTATCTGTATGAACAGGACCTGCATACTCATGAACAAGATGTCTATGCGGCGGTATTTGTGATGCTGTCAATGTAACAGTGCTTGCTCCACCTTTAGCCCCAATAGCATAACTGCTCCCTGCACCGACTATAAACCTATCTCGTAAATCAGGTGTTCCATTTTGTCCGTTGCATAACTTCCAACCAGTAGGTATTGTGGTTCCACTCCACATTATAATTCCACCAATTGGGAAATTATCGTTAGTAGGTGCCGGTGTTTGTTCTAAAGCTGTAAGCCTGTTTCTTAATGCTGTTAAATCAGAGTCCGTTAAAAAGCCTGTTAAAGATTCACTCGTAATATAATTACGAGAATTTAACTGGTCCGAAGTAATATAACTTGAGAGCTTTGTGGTCAAATCAGTTATTTTTACATATTTACTTAAAGTTGTCGTCAGTTCGGTTTTTGTAACATAATTTGCTAAACTGGTTCTTATTAAGTTTATCTGATTTCTCAAATTATTTATATCACTTTTGGTTGTATCAAGTGTTTTATTAATTTGCATCATTTGGAAATTACCAACCTGACTGTTTTTCATCGTTTTAGAAATCAGTGGGGCAGCAGAACCTATTGTAATCCCGACAATTGCCAATGTGATTAAAGCTTCTGCGATAGAAAAAGCTTTCTTTTTATTAATACGGGGGGATTTATCAAAATAAGAAATTTTATTTCCTCTTAACTCCCCCCCCCCTAGTAAATTAAGGTTTTTCATATTTCACTTCTCCATTATTTTACTACTATTTCAATATATCATAATTTACCACTTTCAGGCAATACTTTTCTCCCGTCATTCTCAGGCTGACAAAGAGGTTGTGCGTTGATATTCTCCTTTATTTAATATTATTAGTCAAATAGACAAATATCTTATCTACCACCAACGGAGAAAAGTTGTAACTATTATCCATCGGTGTAATCTTAATCATTGATGAATTATCATTAATAGATGTTATACTAGCCAAAAAAGGTTTTTGCCCTGATAAAAATGAAATATAACCGGTTCTGGACTGTATTTCATCTATTTCATAATTTGCATTATTTATAGCGGCCAAAGTAAGATAAAACAAATTTTCAACACTTGTTGGATAAGTTTTTACACAATTTTCAAAGCTTGTTGATACAACTTTTGGCTTTGGTTGTGTATTAATCTGTGAAACAGGTCTTGGTTGAGCAATTTGAGCCGGTTTTATTGTTTGCCTTTGGTTTGTTTGCACTATTGGAGAATTTGCAAATACAGACAAACTCGATAGAACAAAACAAAGAAAAAATAACAAACTATTCTTCATTCTCAGACTCCATCCAACTTGAGCCGACTTGCACATCTATTTTCAACGGAACTAACAACGGCTGTCCTAACTCCATAGCAGATTGAACAATTTGTTTAACTTCTTCTAATTCAGCTTTTTCAACTTCCAAAACTAATTCGTCATGAACTTGTATAATCATTTTAGACTTTAAGCCACGTTGTTTCAATTGACGGTGGACTTCTAACATTGCAAATTTAACCAAATCCGCAGCTGCTCCTTGCATAGGGGCATTAATTGCAGCTCTTTCGCCAAATTCTTTTATTTGACGATTAGAAGACATTAATTCATTTTGCAAATATCTCTTTCTTCCATACATTGTTTCAACATAACCGTTATCATAGGCATATTGAATTGTTTCATTCATAAATTGTCTAATTCTAGGGTAAGTTGCAAAATACTTATCAATAAATAATTGAGCTTCGTTAGAAGAAATACCTAAAGATTTTGCCAATCCATAACGGGTCTGTCCGTATATTATTCCAAAATTAACTGCCTTTGCCTTTATTCTCATATCTTTTTCAACACCGTCTAACGGAACTTCAAAAACTTTTGAAGCAGTCGTCGTATGAATGTCTTCATCAGAACAAAAAGCATCAATTAATTCATCATCTCGTGAACAATGAGCCAATAATCTTAACTCTATTTGAGAATAATCAGCTGACACAATTACGCTATTAAGCTTATCTTTTGGCACAAAGGCTTTTCTTATTCTATTTCCTACTTCCGTTCTTATCGGAATATTTTGTAAATTAGGATTAGAAGATGATAATCTACCTGTAACTGTTGCCGCTTGATTAAAACTTGTATGAACTCGGTCATCATACGAAACTAATAATGGTAATGAATCAATATAAGTAGATTTGAGTTTTTGATAATGTCTGTATTCAAGAATAAGTCTTACTATCTCATTATTTTCTGCTAATTCTTCCAAAATCTTTGCATTCGTAGAATATCCTGTTCGAGTTTTTTGTTTAGATTTAGATTTAAGTTGCAATTTTTCAAACAAAACATCTCCAACCTGACGAGGAGAATTTATATTAAACTCCGTTCCTGCCATTTGCCAAATTCTTGCCTCTAGAGAATTTGTTTTGGCTTCCAACTCAACGGATAATTCATTCAAATAATCTTTGTCAATAGAAACCCCATCTCGCTCCATTTCTGCAAGAATATACATCAATGGAATTTCCAAATCATAAAGTAGATTCTTTTCTTTCTCATTTAAATTTTCAACCCAAAAACGAGTCAACTCTAAAGTCGCAAAAGCATCATCACAAGCATAGTCCGAAGCATCCTCAATTAAAACTCTTTCCATAGTTTCAGCATGTTTGCCTTTGCCAATTAAAACTTCTATATCTTTCATCAAATAATTAAGATGTTCACCTGCTTGATTCTTTAAACCGTGTTTACGAGAAGAATCTTTTACATAACTTGCCAACATAGTATCAAAAATTACATTTTCTAAATTTGCACCATGCCTGTACAAGATATTTATATCATACTTGGCATTTTGAGCCGTTTTATAAATATTTTTGTCAACTAAAATTGGGTTTAAATGGTCTAAAACATAATCTAAATCCAGCTGTTCTCCAATTTGATGAAATACCGGAATATAATATGATTTTGTTTTATTTTCAGCATTACAATTTATTTTTACTCTACCATTTTCAGCACCTATTTGAGGGTTAAAAGCAATTGATATTCCGACCAATTCTGCTTCCATAATATCAATTCCTGTCGTTTCAGTATCAATAGAAAACAATGTTTGTTCTTTCAATTCAGAAATAAACTTTTCAAAATCAGCTTCTTGAGTTAATGTGTGTTTTTCAAAATTAAAATTAGTATTGCATTTTGGCTTTTGCACCGTATCAAATAATCCTAATTGCATTTGCCCTGATTGTAATGCCCCTAAATCTTCATCCGTAGGTAAATTTAAGATAGATTCATTATTTTCAACAGAAGAAAAAGGCTTCAATATTTCTTTTATATTCCTCAAAAAGTTAAAAAACTGAACTTTTTGGAAAAATGCACCAACTTGTTCTATATCAGGCATCTCTAATTTTGTTTTGTCAAAATCAAAATTAATATCAACATCTGTTTTGATTCGGGCTAAAAATTGACTTAATCTAGCAATTTCTTCCCCTTCTTTAATTTTTGACTTAATAGCTTTTTCTTTAATCTCATCAGAATGAGCAAAAATTTGTTCTAAATTTTCAAATCTATCTAATAATTTAACCGCTGTTTTTTCGCCAATACCACGAATCCCCGGAATATTATCAGACGTATCACCTCTAAGAGCCTTGTAATCAACTATCTGAAAAGGATAAACCTGCACTTTTTCGTAAACTGCATTCCAATCATATTCTTTAAGCTCTCCTTTAGAAGGGATTAAAACTTTAACATAACCACCCCTATCTATTAGCTGAAATGCATCTTGGTCCCCTGTTAAAATAATTGTTTTATGTCCAAGTTCTTTTGCTTCTTTTGCGATTGTTCCTATTACATCATCCGCCTCAAAGCCTTCTTTTGTATAAATCGGAATATTAAAAGATTCTAACCCCTCAATGATTAACTGTAATTGACTACGAAGAGAATCAGGCATTGTTTCACGGTTGGCTTTGTACTCAGCATATTCCTTCAACCTAAAAGTTTCTCTTCCGACATCAAATGCAACAGCAATGGCATCAGGTTTAAGAAGAGGGTTTTTTAAAAGGTCAAAAACAGCTTTAAAAAAACCATAAACAGCAAAAGTTGGTTGATTAGATGTAGTTTTCATTCCACTTCGCTCTAATGCAAAATAACTTCTAAAAGCTAAAGCATGACCATCTATCAAAATCAACGTTTTTTGTGACATAATTCTCTCCTATCCCATAATGAAATTTTAGTCGAAAATTAGTAATATAGCAATCTTTTAAGAACATTTGAAACAAAAATTATTGCACATTTATTGATGAACCATGCACAGTTGACGTAGTTAAACAGGTAATATTTTCAATCTTGTTTGAAAACAACTCTTTAATCATTTCAGTTAAAGTACTTCCGGTTGTCAAAATATCGTCTATTATCAACAAATTATCTCCTTGATAGTTTTCCGGATTAACTTTAAACGCTCCGGCTAAATTTTCCATTCTTTCCTTTGTACTAAGCTTATATTGAGGCTTGGTTTCTTTAATTCTTTCTATCAAATTAGTTTTAACTTTCCAACCACTTAAAATTGACAATTCATCTGCCACTAATTCCATATGGTTGTATTTACGTTGCTTATACTTACTTTTGTGCATAGGAACAGGAATAATTGTAAAATTAGCATTTTCACCCACTATTTTGACAAAATAATCGTACATAAATTTTGCTTGATAATAAGCTAATTCTTTCTGATTATGATACTTTACACCTCGTATAAGCTTCTGCATTTCTTTTGCATAAAATGAACAGGCATAAACTTTAATACCCAAAAGCTCTCTAATAACACCTAAACTAAGTTCTTCCATTTTATCATAGCACTTTTCGCACATAACCGAATTATAATAACTGGAAGAACAAAAATAGCACTTCTTCTTATAGACAAAATCTAAAATTTTTAATAAAAATTTAAACATAAGATGATTATATGATAAAATTTTTTTAGTAAACAGAAAGAGGAAAATATGAATATAATCTTGATGATTTTGTTAATAAGTTTGCTTATCTTAGTTCACGAAATGGGACATTACGTTGCAGCAAGAATATGCGGAATAAAAGTGTCAAAATTCGGATTTGGACTACCATTTGGACCAACACTTTATGAAAAGAAAATAGGAGATACAACTTTTTATATTCATGCGTTTCTTCTTGGCGGTTATGTATCTTTTCCTGATGATGAAAAAGATTCTGGACTTAGCGATGATTCGCCCGAATTATTCAAAAACAAATCAGTAGGTCAAAGAAGCTTTGTTGCGGTTGCAGGGGTAACAGCAAACGTTATTTGTGCAATAATACTAGTTTTGCTTACGGCTTTTGCTTGGGGCAAGCTCCCATCCAGTGAATATGAGGTTTTTGTAACAAAAATCGTTGCGGAAAAAGGTGCATCTGTTTATTCATCAGGGCTTCAGGTCGGAGATAAAATTATATCTGTTAACGGTCAAAAAATTACAAATCCGCTTCAAATAAATTTCTTTGCACAAGCAAGTAGACCATTTGACGGTAAAATTTCAAAAGAAAGCTTTGAAGAAAATTATGAAAAATTAAAAAATCTAAACCCAAAAGTTGATACAACTCAAATTATTCCCCTTAATACAACTATAAAATTATTACCTACAACAGACGAAAAAGAGGTCATTCTTTCAAAAAGTCAAATGTATGGGGTTGAATCAAAGAAAACAAATACAATGTTTTTAAATGAAACTCAAAAAGAGCTAAGAGATAGCATTAGAAACAAAAAAACTTACAAATCTGATGGCAAAATAACATTAAAAGACGTTGCATTTGCAACATCAGATTCAAAAGTTCCCCTAACAATTACAGTAGAAAGAAATAATAAACTTATAACATTAAAACCTTTGTATCCAAACGAAAAAGGAATTATTGGAATAGAGCGTCAATATAAAGAAATCTTCAAAGAAACAAAAGGGCTAAAATCAGGGATAACAAACGCTTGGAACTATTTGTACTCAAACACAGAAACAATGATTTGGAGTTTAGGTCAAATATTTACCGGAAAAATTCCTTTAAAAGATTTGCATGGAATTGTCGCAATCACAAAAGTCGGAGGAGATGTAATAGAACAACAAGGCTTATTTAAAGGGTTATTATTAACTGCCGTGATAAGCTTAAATCTGGCAATAGTAAATCTTTTACCGATTCCGGCTCTTGATGGCGGACATTTAATGTTCTTACTAATTGAAAAAATAAGAGGACGAGCTATAAAAGAAGAAACCTTAGAAAAAATAGGAAATACCGGCTTTTACCTACTTATAGCACTAATGGTAGTTATTATTTTTAATGATGTCGTGGGCTTAATTACTAAGAAATTTTAGATTTCATTAAGACGTTGGCACATATCTATAACATTTTTTTGCCAAGTATCTACTTTTTCTACGTAAAAATCCGCCCCACGCTCTTTACACGCAATTTTATACTCTTTTTTATTAGAGGCAGTCATAATTCCGATTGTAGATCTCGGCATTTTGTATTCATTGAGTTTTATAAGTTCATCTAAAAGCAAAAAGCCTTCTCTATCGGTTGGAATAAACAAATCTTGTATGACAATATCAAAATGTTGTTTTTTAAACTTTGCAATAGCATCATAAATTTCATTAGAACAAACCGTTGAATAACCGTTTTTGCTCAATAAAATACTTAGTTGATAAGTAATCGTCCCTAAATCATCAACAATAAGCACTTTTTTCTCTTCCTGCCCAGTTTGAATTGCGGAAAAACCAAAATTTTCTTCCTTAGGTGCAGCCACAACTCCAACACTTTTCATTTTAGACAAAACTCGTTTAAAATCTTCTAACGTTGCCATTTCTTTTGCTGGAGGCAATTCTCCGGCATGCATATAAAACTCTTCTAAAAAAGCTTCATCTAATTCAATTGTAAATTTATCGTTCATTTCCATGATTCTATCCTAATACTTAATTCTTGTTCTTCAACCGTTTTTTTGATGTATTTTTTGAAATATCTTGAACGGGTTCAGGTTCATTATAGTTTTTAATATTAAAAGCTCCTGATTTTAAAACATCAATATATTTATCTTCAAAATGAGCATAATCAAACAATATAAAACCGGACATAGACAATTTTCGAGTTTCATGAACCTGTCTTAATAAATCATCTGTCGCACCGCCCATAAAAGTAACGAATAATCCGGGATAAATATTTGTTAAACGTGAAGAATTTTTCTGTATATCTGAAAGAAGCAAAGATGCTGTTTGCTTATCACAAGTCAATATTAATGGTGTAAATCCATCAACATAATTTTGCACAGACCATGTTTTCCAATCTTGCATTTTTGTTTCAAGACTTCTTTGTCTATCTGGGAAAATAACTGTTGTTAAAAATATCTTATTAGCTTTTGTCAGTTTTCTTGTATCTTTAACAAAATTCGTGATTTTATCTTGTCTATATTTAGACCACAAAGCCCAATCAGTCGTTCCCTTTTTTATATTTAACGGGTCAACATTGTACAAACTTTTAAACTCTGCTCTTGCAAAATTAGTATAACCCCAGTTTGAATCTTCATATGTAGGGAATTTTTCTTGAATACTTTGAGGATATCTGATGTAATCCAAATTTATTCCATCCGGTTTATATTTAAAAACTATTTCATTTAAAATTTCCGATAAATATTGTTGAACTTCCGGATTTGCCGGATCAATAAAATATCCGTTATGTTCAGACACAGATGGGACTGGGTCTTTAGAATCATATGTTGTTTTTGTTTTATTTAACCAATGGGGATAAGCATTAATAATATTAGTTTTATCCGCAGGATTATATTTATTTCCGACATAAAAACTCTCAAACCATACATGAATTTTTATATTTCTTTTATGTGCTTCTCTAATCCAAACCTCTAAAGGATCAAAACCTATAAATTCTTCCCTCTGATTAGCAAGACCATATTTTGTCAAAACAGAAGACGGATAAATAGTCTTTCCGTGAAAATATGTTTCTAAGAAAACATTATTGATACCTGCCTTTTTCAATCTGTCTAAAGTTGATTCAACTTGCCTTTCTGTTTTTTCTGTCGGTCTTATCCATACTCCCTTAAATTCATTAGGGTAGTAAGGTAATGCCGTTTCTATTGCTTTATTCGCCATATTACCGGCAGCAGCGGCATATTTTTGAACATCATTTGGATTTTGGGAAGCTTTTTGCAAATTTTGTTTAGCTTTTTTTAAATATAATTCAGCTTCTGTTCTGTCATAACAAGGATTATTCATTTCATAATAATGCATTATAGACAGTACTTCTTTTATTTTTTCCTCTGCTCCAAAAATAAAACTTTGAGGAGTAATAAACGTTTTTATTGTTAAATTTGTTTCATCTACATAAACTTTTGTCCCAACAGTTATATTTTCGTTAATCCAATTTTTTGCCAAGCCATGTCCACTAATGACATAACCATTATTAGGAATTATTGAATCAGCACCAAAAAGCTGAGTAACGATTCCGTTCACAACAATTGCCTCTGAGCCAAATTCGTTTGTTCCCGTTCTTTCTCCATACTCTTTAGTGTAAATAATAAGTTGGTTTGCCCCTCTTTGTCCGGGATAAAATGCACCCGAAACATTACTGGTTACAGTAGGATTAATCGTATCTATTTTATGTGAAGATTGACGATAAATCATTTCTTTAGAGTTAAATGCAGGTTGATTTTGTAATGCAGGATAATGGGCAAATGCTGTATCAGAAAAATTGCCCAATAAAAAAAGACTTAAAAATAAACCTATAAAAAGTTTTTTCATAATACTATTTTATACCTGTTTTTTTTTCTGCGTATCCTAAGAATTGACTATATTTTGTTTTTTGCTTGAAATTATTTTTAAAATATTTTCAAAATAAAATGTTTTTCTTTGATTATTCATTATTTTTATTATAAATTAATTGTAAAGGTAGATATAGAGAGAAATATTATGCAAATTACATCGATGAAAAGCCATAAATGTGGTGATTTAAGAGAAACTAACGTTAATGAACAAGTAAAACTGTCCGGATGGGTGTCAACTATCAGAGATTTAGGCGGAATTATTTTCGTCGAACTTAGAGATAGATCAGGATTTTTCCAAATTGTTGCAGACCCTCAAATTAATTCATCTGTACACAAAGTATTTGAAACATTGAAAAGCGAATATGTTATAACTGTCGAAGGCAAAGTTTCAAAACGTCCTGATGAAACTTACAACCCCAAATATCCAACAGGTGGAGTTGAAATGTATCCAGAAAGTATAAAAATTCTTTCAAAATCAGAAACTCTTCCTTTTGTTCTTGATGATGAAAATGTTTCAGAAGATGTTCGCTTAAAATATCGTTATTTAGACATAAGAAGAGATTCAATGCTCAGTAAGTTGCAACTTCGCCATAAAATTGTTGCCGCAATAAGAAATTATATGAACAACCAAGATTTTATGGAAGTTGAAACTCCTATATTGATAAATACAAGCCCAGAAGGTGCTCGTGACTATTTGGTTCCTTCTCGTGTTCATGAAGGAAAATTTTATGCTTTACCTCAATCTCCACAAATTTTTAAACAACTTTTAATGGTTGGTGGAATTGAAAAATATTATCAAATTGCAAAATGTTTCCGTGACGAAGACTTAAGAGCCGATAGACAACCTGAATTTACACAAGTTGACATCGAAATGTCATTTGTAGAACAAGAAGACATAATCAACTTGGTTGAAGGTCTTATCGTTGAATCATTCAAACAAGCTGATGTTGAAGTTAAACCACCGTTTAAACGTATAACTTACAAAGAAGCGATGGAAAAATATGGTTCAGATAAACCTGATACTCGTTTTGGTCTAGAATTGTTCGATATTTCAGATATTTTAATGAACTCAAGCTTTGATGCAATTAAAGAAGTATTGCAAACCGGCGGAACAGCTAGAGCATTGAAAGTTGATGGAATAGCTAATTACTCAAGAAAAGAAATGGATGATATAAGAAATCTTGCTATTTCTTTTGGAGCTAAAGGTCTTGCTTGGGTTACATTTATGGAAGACGGAACAGTAAAATCTCCGATTCTAAAATTCTTAAGCGAAGAACAAATTGCTGAATTTAAAGCTCGTGCAAATGCGAAAGACGGTGATATTGTTTTCCTACTTGCAGATAAACCGAAACTTGTATTTGACGTTTTAGGCAGATTAAGATTACATTTTGGTGAAAAACTCGGACTTATTGATAAAAACGCACACGACCTACTTTGGGTTGTAGATTTCCCAATGTTCGAATATTCTGAAGAAGAACAACGCTATATGTCAGTCCACCACCCATTTACATCTCCTAATTTAGAAGATATAGACAAAATGGAAAATGACCCTGCAAACTGCCGTTCTATCGCCTACGATATTATATACAACGGAAATGAACTAGGTGGAGGTAGTGTAAGAATACACGATAGTGAACTTCAACAGAGAGTATTTAAAGCTCTTGGTTTAAGTGAACAAGACGTTAAAGAAAAATTTGAATATCTTGTAAATGCATTCAAATACGGAACACCACCTCATGCCGGACTCGCAATCGGATTAGACCGATTAGTAGCTTTATTGGCAAGAACGGACAGCATTCGTGATGTAATCGCATTCCCTAAAAACTCTAACGCTAAATGTCTAATGACAGATGCTCCGGGAATCGCATCAGAAGCTCAACTTCAAGAATTACACTTGAAATTACGAGAAAAGCCAATGGCAAACAGATAGCTAAAAATGAGGTAGAACGAATCTACCTCATTTTTTTACCCCAATTATTTATTTCAATTAATTTTGTTGTTGTTGTTTGGAAGCTATATCTGACAAAGATTGAGTTACCCATCGAGCATTAAAATTAATAATAAAGTTATTTAAAACTTCGTTCATTGTTTTAATATTACCGGACTTAAATTGGTTCATTGTTTCAGTAGAAGCTGTTGAGAAACATTGGTCAAACAACTCTTGGTTAAATTCCAACTCTTTCAACAAATAAGCATTTTCTGCCATACTTTTGATTTGTCCTTTAATACCGTTGATAGTTGCTTGTGCGGCTGCTTCATTAGTTTTTTGTCGATAGAATGGGTCTGTATCTTCAGCAGTTAGATTTGCCTTAATATTCAACGACTCATCGGCTGCAAAATCTATTTGTTGTGCATTAATAGATGCCGTATTGAGATTTTGTAAAGTGCTGTTAAATTTAGGAACAAACACAGACAAATCAAGTCCCCTGTCTTTTATATATTCTTTAGTATATGGCATAGCCTTTATGACCTCTTTAACTAAAGTTGGATCTAACGTTATGCCTTTTCCTTTAAAATAGTTAATTACTTCATTTGCGACATAGGCTATATTTCCTTCATTTTTATCACGCAAAGCGGATATCATTCCATTTAAATTATTATTGCCAGCTCTAGTGTTAGTTTGATGCATAATAACATCATTAGTGCGAGGTAAAGTATTTCCCCTTACTCTATTATCATTAACAGAATCACCAATATTTGTTCCGTTTAATTTGTCTGCCATATTTGTAGAAAGATTATTCAACTTGTTAAAGAAGTCTTCCGGTTTCATCAAATATCTTTGTCCGGCTAATTCTTGTAACTGTTTCGCCATATTAATCAACTCTTTCTTCACATTTGGATCTGTTGTACTTTCCAACAAACCTTTTAAAATGCCTTCTACATTTTCGCCTTTTAAAGCACGAGCCATAAAGGTTTCTGCTGTTGCATCACTAATCTTTTTAGCTTCTTCATTTGTTATGACTCCGTCCTTATTTGCCCTGTCAAGCTCCAAACCTATATACACGTCCGTACCACCACGATGCATCAAACTATCAATAGCGGCATTTGCCATACTTTTTGTTGATAATTTTTGCAATTCTGCTTTAAACTCATCTGACATTTTTTCAATATCTTTTGAACGATTCGCATTTTGTCTAGAAAAATTATCAAATAATTCTCCGACTTGGGCTGCCAATCCTTCATCATAACGGTTACCAATAACATATTGGGAATTTGCCTTTAGAAACTCGTTTGCAATCGCATTCATTTCTTCCATCTCTTTCAACATTTTGTTATCATCTGCAGTTAATTCGCCATCATTAAATCTGATTTGCCATTCACACCCAGAATACATATTTTCTGCAGTTGTTTTGCTAAGTTCATAGCCAGCCGCTGCTCTTTCTGTTTCATCAGTAATCCAAGACAAATCTCGACTTATCTCAAATTTGTTAGAAACTTTAAATTTTAGGGCATCCTCAGTTTGCCCGTATTTTACTAACATTTGTTGGTCAAAGAGATTTTCCTCTTCCATTGAAATTTTTCCGTCTTTGTTTGCGTCCAACATGTCAAAAGCCTGTTGGCTGACCCCGCGTCCTCCGGTCCAAAAATTGTAATCGTAAGTCATTTTTAATCCTTTCTTTAAACTACCTTTATCTCGACATCTAATTAATCGACACGTTTAAAGAAAACTTTACACACGTTTTCCATTCCATTCTATTCTATTCTATTAAAGAGCCTATTATGACTGCGTTTTGGTGTCAAAAATTTGTTTTTACATTTTGTTACAATGTTGCGATTTCGTAATATTTATATATTTTTAATTGTTTTCTTATTTTTAAAAAACTATATTATCAAAACCAAATCATCTTTAATTATATTTTTAAAACTATTGTCTATGGAATTTAAATAAACAATATTATTAGATTTATTCTTATACCTTATAAGAACTTATATTAAACTATTTAAGACTTTTGCAAAAGTAACTATATTTATTTTTTCCATGGTTTAAATATATCATTTTATTATCGTTTAGACAAACCGCAACTTATTGAATACATAAGCGTATCAAGGCTTTGGGCAACACATTAAGTTTTGTAAACGAGATATGTGATTTTTATATAGAAAAAGGCAATTTTTTATATCAAAAAGTTTTTATATACATGTAAGAGAAATCAATCGGTTAAGACCCACTCAACAAAGAGATTTAGAGGATTTAGAGAATAAAATTTTCACACACACCACACACTTCACACTAGACGAGGAATGTAAACAAAGTTTCATTCCGGGAGCCCGTAAAAAGGCTCTTTTTTTTGCTCATTTTTCTTTATATCTTATTAATATAATTTACTACACCATTTAGTAAAACATTTATCAGCAAATATTTTTGTTATATTATGTTACTGTAAAAAGACACAGCCCAACAGGTAAAAACATGAATAACGAAAAAATCAGAAATATCGCTATTATTGCTCACGTTGACCACGGGAAAACAACAATGGTCGACTGCATGCTTAAACAAAGCGGAGCATTTAGAGAAAATCAAGTTGTCCAAGAAAGAGTTTTGGACAATAACGATTTAGAAAAAGAAAGAGGAATTACAATCCTCGCAAAAAATATTGCCATTAATTACAAAGGTCACAAAATCAACGTCGTAGACACCCCCGGTCACGCTGATTTTGGCGGAGAAGTCGAACGGGTTTTGGGAATGGTTGACGGAGCTTTACTCATTGTTGATGCCGCAGAAGGTCCTATGCCCCAAACAAGATTCGTTCTGTCAAAAGCCTTGGAACTTGGTATTAGAGTAATGGTTGTTGTAAACAAAATTGATAAACCGGCTGCCGACCCACACCAAGCTTTAGACAAAGTTTTTGATTTGTTTACCGAACTTACAACGGATGAATATTTATTAGACTTTCCGTATATATTTGCAAGCAGTTTACAAGGATTTGCAAAAAAAGAACTTGAAGACGAGTCAAAAGATATAACCCCACTTTTAGATGCTATTCTTGAGCATATAAAAGCACCTGTCGGGGATGAAAACGAAACACTTCAATTTCAAGCAACGACTCTTGACTATAACGACTACGTTGGAAGAATCGTAACAGGGCGTCTTGTTAACGGAAAAATAAAATCACAAGAACAAGTTTCACTTATAAAAGCGGATGGGTCGATTGAACGAGGGAAAATTGCCAAATTATACGGATTTGAAGATTTAGGTCGGGTAGAAATACAAGAAGCGTCTGCCGGAGATATTGTTGCCATTGCAGGGTTTCCTGAAATACAAATCGGAGAAACTATTTCTGCATTAAATGACCCAAAACCGTTGCCATTAATTAAAGTTGACGAACCAACCTTGCAAATGAATTTCTCAGTAAATAATAGCCCGTTTGCAGGGACTGAAGGAAAATTTGTAACAAGTCGCCAGATAAGAAAAAGACTTTATCACGAACTGGAAAAAAACGTAAGTTTAAGGGTTGAAGATACAGACAGTACAGATATTTTTAGAGTAAGTGGACGTGGGGAACTTCACTTGAGTATTCTTATTGAAACAATGAGAAGAGAAGGCTTTGAATTTCAGGTTTCAAAACCTCAAGTAATATTCAAAACAGTAAATGAAGTTTTACACGAACCTTTTGAAAACCTTGTTGTTGATGTTCCGGAAGAATATGCAGGAAGCTGTATTGAAAGACTTGCAGGCAGAAAAGCTGAAATGCAATCAATGCAAGTTGTGGGGAATCGTTCACACATGACATTTGTTATCCCCGCAAGAGGATTAATTGGATTTAGAAGTGAATTTATAAGAATGACTCGTGGTGAAGGAATAATGTACCACACATACAATGACTATAAACCTTATGCCGGCGATATTCCAAGACAAAGAAACGGTTCTCTTGTTGCCTTTGAGGATGGAGAAGCTATTCCTTATGCATTAGCACAATTTGAAGACAGAGGAGTATTCTTTATTACGCCAAAAACCAAGGTATATAGAGGTATGATTGTAGGGGAATGCAATCGACTTCAAGATATTGCTGTCAATGTTTGTAAGACCAAAAAACTTACAAACATGAGAAGTGCAACCGCAGACGTTATGGTTACACTGCAAGCCCCAAGATTAATGTCTTTAGAAGATTGTCTTGAATATATTGAAGAAGATGAATTGGTTGAAATTACACCTGAAAATGTTCGCATAAGAAAAGCCAACCTTGTAAAAATTACATCAAAATTAAATTCATAGATTATGAATTAAACACAACAGCACCTTGTCGAAGAATTTTTGGCGAGGTGCTATTTATTAGAACCACTGTTGATTCTAAACCTTTAGCTTTGTCCTCTTCATTGTGATACACATAATCAACATAAGAACCAATAAATTGAACCGCCTGCTCATATGTCTTTGCAGAAGGTTGTCCTGACAAATTAGCACTTGTTGTAGCCAAAACATGCCCCTCAATATTGTCACATAAATCTGCAAATACTTTGTTGTTAGGGATTCTTATACCTACCGTATTCATTCCGGAGGTTAAATAATTCGGCGTTATTTCTGTTTTATTTAAAATAAAAGTAACCGCTCCCGGAAAATAACTATCTATCAACTTTTTTTGGCTTATTGACATGTTTTCTACATATGGCAAAAGATAATCCAAAGAACTGGCCATCAAAATCAAAGGCTTTGACCTATCCCGCCCCTTTAGCTCATATATTTTATCGACCGCTTTTTGCGAACTTGGCAAACACCCAACTCCCCAAACCGTATCAGTAACAAAAGAAATTACTCCATCATTTTTTAGTATTTGGTTTATCTTTTCCATTTTGAGTAAAGCCTTTCTAATAATTCATTAGCATATTCTATTTTAAACAACACGACCAACAAAACATAGATAATACAAATAATTGCTGCCATAGACAATAATTGAATAATCAAAGGTAAATGCAATAACACCACTAATTTATAAATCCAAAAACAAATGAAATAAGTAATAACTGCCACAATAAACATTTTAGAAAAATCTACAAAGTACTTTTTGAAGCCAAAACTCATTTTTTTGCGTATCAAAAGAGCTAAAATAACGGCATTCCACAATGTAACCAAAGACGTAGACAATGTAATTCCGCCAATGCCTAATTTGGGAACCATTAACCAATTCAATAAAAACTTAAGAATTATTGAGCTAAATGCGACATAAAACGGAGTTTTAGAATCATTAAATGCATAATAAACTCTGGTTATTGAATCCCTAAACACATAAGGTAATAGCGAAACGGACAAGAAAATTAGTGCCTCTGCGACCATAAATGTCGCATCAGAACCAAATTTTCCTCTTTCAAATACAAATTTGACTCCATCATAACTCAACAAAAGAATCATTATCAAAATAGGAAAACAAGCAAAATTAAGAAGCCCAACGCCCTTATTAAAATAATATTTTACCCCCTCATAGTCTTTATCTGCTACCAATCGAGAAAATAAAGGAAACAATGGAACTAAAAATGCCGTCACTAAAATACCAACAGGGAATTGATAAACCCTATTTGCATAACCAATTGCAGTCCATGCACCTTCTTTCAAAGACGAAGCAAAAAACATATCAACATATATGTGTATTTGTCCGACGGTTGAACTGAGTATTGCCGGGAACAACAGTTCTAAAACATTTTTAAACTGGACGTTATTGAAAAAATCTAAATTAGGACGGAGTTTAAATCCCAATTGTTTAATCTTAGGTAATTGAAACAAAAACTGGCACAAACCACCAACAGTCGTTGCAATAGCTAATAAAATTCCTTTTTCATCATTTTTCGCCAACAACAAAATTACGACAATAGCCAAACTCATTAACATTGGAGAAATATTAGGAATCATAAATTTCTTGTAAGAAACCAAAACCCCATAATAAATACCAACCAAACCACCAATAACAAAAACTGGGGTCATTATTTTTAAATGCTGAGTTGCCAATCCGATTAATTCAGGCGAACCATTGGAGATTATAAAACTCATAATAACATCGGCAAAAACAAAAATAAGAATAGCCAACATTAAAAAAACAATAAAACTAGCCGTTAAAAAAGTATTGAATAATTTGTTTACATTTTCATCCGCCTTGTTAGCTCCTTGAGGTATCAATTTAGAAAAAACACTAACAACTGCACTATGAAACGGGCCGCCAACTCCACCCAACAATATCAAAGCCAAAGACGGAATTTGATAAGCATAAAAATATGCATCTGAAACAAGCCCTGCACCATAAAAATTAGCAACAACAATATCCCTTAGAAAACCCATAAATTTGCTAATAACTATTACAACGGCTATCAACCAAGCTGATTTTAACAAACTCTCACTCTTATTTGTCGTTGTGTTTTCCATTTCCCGTTCCATACAATTCTATGTATACTTTTAATGATTTTTCTCTATTATCCTCTAAAGGGTAGAAAAAATACACTTTGTTATCCCCAATTTTAACGTATTTTGATATATCTACCTCATACTTTTTATTCAAACTGGGTTCAGCCTTTAAATTAAATTCTTTTCCATTAATTACTACTTTTAATTCACTATAATTTTTTTTATTATCCACAACAATTTTTGCTTGTTTTTTGGTTAGATAAAAATCATAAACGGCAGTATTTTTTTCTGGGGTATTAGATAATTCAAAAGGTAACAATACTATTTTAGTATCAGAATAATAATGCTGGAATATCTCATCAAATGTTTTTCCATCTCTCGCCATTGAGCCTGCTCCATACTGGCTCATTCCAACTCCATGCCCATATCCGCCACCATAAGCTTTTATTTTTAATAATTTATCTTTCTCAAATTCATGTTCAAAAACTACATTAGCACTAGGTAAGGCTTTCCCATTATTCTTAAATAAACGTCTTATAACTAACTCTTTTTCTACAATAAATTTTTCTTTATCCGTAATTATCTCTAAAGAAACAATTTTTCCTGATTTACCCCTCTTTATAACTTTTATTTCTTTTAAATTTCCAAAATCTTCTGTTTTTTTCAATTCCGGATGAGAATACCCTGTTTTAAATGAGGCAGGAAGACCTTCTTTTAAAACCTTTTCCAATTCCTCTCTTGTCCATTCTCTTGTCCAACGGAAATATGGAGAATCATTATCATAAGTTTTAGGTTCAGATTTATAAAATTCAAGAGCATCTTCTTCTTTTTCCAATGACTTCTCTTTTTTATTATCTGGGACTCCTTGAAGATATTTAAATTTATTTTCTTCTTTAGGCAAAAATGCATTATCATAACTTTCCGTATAACCGCCAGCCGTAGAACTATAAAGAGCCACTATTAATTCATCTTCATGCAAACCAACGATACCTCTGGTTTCTAAAACGGCCTGAGTTGCTAAAGGTTTTTCCGTATTTACCCCAAAGTAAACTTGACATGAAACACTATCACAAACATCAAACTCATGATATTTTTTTTCTCTTGGACGAAGAGCATAATTTCGAGCAGAAATCGCTTGAACCTTCAAGGCTTCTAATCCAAATCTAACAGGCATTTCATTTGGAACAACGCCAAGTAAATAAGACTCTAACTTTAAGACATTGTTAACCAAAAACATGTTTTCCTTACAAGACGGTTTTACAAGTTCTATTGTTCCTCTATACAAAGCAGGTTGTCCCGCTCTTTTAAGATTTGTTATCCCCAGCACTCCACCTTTTTCAGTACTTAAAACTATTGGCGGATTTACATTTTGAGCCACAACAATATTATCTTTAGAAATTTCAAATAAGTTATTTTTGATTTTGACGGTTACAGGGGTATTTGGCTCAAATTCTGCGATAGTTTTTGCATTTTTTTTATCAGATAAAATTAATTTTTTAGTTGCATAAAAGGTATTTTCTACATAATAATAACGTTGAAAAGAGTTATCACTAATTCCAACGCTAATCAAAGAATTTGTTTCAAGCGGCAAAGCAAAACCGCTCAATATATTAAAAAATAAAAAAATAAAAACAATTAATAATTTATGAGTCATAACTTGTTTATATTAAAACAAACAAGGTTTTTTTTATACAACTTTAAATCGCCGATTGATTAATTCATTTTTTTCTTCAATACTTGATATTTCGGTTGGATAAATATTAAAAGCCTTATCATAATTCAATAAATTTATTACAGCGAAAATATCTGCATCTAAACTGCATAAAGACAATTTATTTTGTTCTGATATTTTTTTCAACAAACTCAATGCCGAATTTTTGATAGAAGATACCCCCTCTAAGTTGACAACAACCTTTTTTTCAGGCTTCGATTGTACCATCTGTTCTAAATCTTTGATATCATCTAATCCAAAATTTGTTTCATTACATCTTAATACTATTTTTTCTTCGTTTTCCCTAATTTGAATCATTTCCAAATCCCAATATTATATTTTTCACATTTTTATTTTAACAATGTTTTTAATTAATTGGAATTGAATTTTAGTTTAAACTTTTTACAACTAAAGTTTAATTAAGGGACAAACATTTCCATCTTTTTCACTTTATATCGGGGGATTACAACTTTAACATCTTCACAAATAATTTTTACACTAGAACTATCAGCAAAAATTATATTGCCAACATATTTTATTATTTGGCGAGAAATTAATCTTTTTCTCACTTCCACAGAATCTTTGTAAACATGATGAGGTTCTTTTCTAATCAAAGTAACAATATTTCCATTGTTTTTTATTTGAATTAAACCGTCAGTAATGCCGTCTATTTTACCTGTAATAACAGCCCCTGTACTATTATATATTTTATCTTGAGCCGCAAAACATGCCGGAGATAAAATTAGTAAAAATAAAATTAAAAATAAAACCTTTTTCATAATTAAAGAATAACAAATTTTTAAAAATAATACCACTTTTTAATAAAAATAAACGAATGGCGGATAAATTATTTTTAATTTTTTCTAACCATAAAAAAAAGGAGAAAAATTATGAAAAAAAATTCAATACAAGGTTCTAAAACTGAAAAAAATCTAATGTTGGCATTCGCAGGAGAATCTCAGGCAAGAAATCGTTATACTTATTATGCATCCAAAGCAAAAAAGGAAGGTTACGAGCAAATATCTAACATATTTAAAGAAACCGCAGAAAATGAAAAAGAACATGCTAAAGTCTTTCTTGAATATTTAGAAAATGAACCGGTTGAAATTTGTGCTAAATTCTTGACAAATTTGGGAGATACAAAAGAAAATCTTGAAGCCGCAATTATGGGCGAACACGATGAAAATACAAACCTCTATCCATATTTTGCAGAAGTAGCCGAAGATGAAGGTTTTTTAGATATTGCAGAATCTTTCAAACATGTTACCGAAGTAGAGAAACATCACGAAGCAAGGTTCAAAAAACTTTTAAAAAATATAGAAGAAAACAAAGTTTTCCAAAAAGATAAAGAGGTAGAATGGAAATGTTTAAATTGTGGATATCCAACAATAAGCAAAAAAGCCCCAAAAATTTGTCCGTCATGTAAACATGAACAAGCATATTTTGAAATTTGCTGTGAAAATTATTAAAAAACACTCCGCATATAGCGGAGTGTGGAGTATAAGCAAATAAAATTATTCTTCCTTATTTTGAGCTGCAATATCATTCATAGATTCAGGCACCCATTGAGCATTGAATTGAGAAATAAAGGTGTGTAAAACATTGTTTAATGTTGTCCCTTCACTTATGTTATCCAAAACATTGCCTTTTACAGAGTCAAATATACTGTTGAACAATTGCTCATTAAATTCAACATCTTTCAATATATAATTTGTTTCTGCAAGTCCTTTAACTTGTGATTTTGCACCTTCTATTGTAGATTTTGCTATTTCTTTATTTGTCGGTTTTGTATAAAAAGCTTCATTGTTAACTTCTTGTTCAATTCCAAGCCTTTGCTCTTCTTCTAAAGTTTCCGGTGATTTTATTACCATTTCTTCATTTGATTCAAAGTCTATAGCCTGAGGGTTGATTGTAGCATTATCAATGTCATCTAATGTTTGATTGAAAAATTCTACAAATTTATTCATTTGAATAGCATAACCTAACCCCGGATCATTATTACAAAATTCATCCAAATTGGTGTCTTTCGGCATAGCTTTAATTACTTCTTTAATAACATTAACGTCCCAATTGCAGAGACCTTCTCGTTTTAACCAATCACACATACCCTGTGCCAGTTCATTTATACGAGATTCATTTTTTTCATTAATTGCCATTCTGAATAAATCTTTTGAAGAATCACCTCTCCATGGTCTATAATAAGCACCATTTCCAAATTTTGTTGTTAATTTTTTAGAGTCTGCTTCATCTTTATTCTCATTTGCCATTGCATCTGTTAGTCCGTCTGCAATTTCATGACCAGTAATCATCTGAGCCATATTTGTTGCCAATGTGTGCATTTCTTTAAAGAAGTCTTCCGGTTTTTTGAACAATTCTTGACCCACCAGCTCTTTTAGTTTTTTAGCCGCTGCGACAAGCTGTTTTTTTGTGTTAGGGTCTTTTACTCCTTCTAACAATTCATTCAAAATGCCTCCCACACTTTCACCTTGTAAAGCACGAGCCATGAGTAAATCTACCGTTATTCCTTGTATTTCTTTTATTTCATTAGCATCTAAATTCCCATCTCTATTTGCCCAAGAGGAACAAGAACTTAAATTATATTCTAACCAATCTGTGTCTTTTAATCCGCTAATTGCGGCTTTTGCCATCTTTTTATTTGTAAATTTTGCCTTCAATTGAGCTGCAAATTCATCAGACATTTTTTCAATATTTTGTTTTCTACCTTTATTTTTTAAAACAAAGGAATCAAAAAAGTCAGAAATTTGTTCAATAAGACCCATAGACGTAGAATCTATTACATATTGATTATTCTGTGCAATTAAATCATTAGCAATTTTTTCCATTTCTTGAACTTCCATAAGGATTTTATTTTCATCCAAAGTTAAAACTCCATCTGTACGAAGTTCATTCAGGTAAGCTTCAGCATCGTCGTATAATTTCCTGTCCCCCTTGCACTTTTCTTTAGAAATCTCCATATTATAAGCATTTCTGGTTTCTTCATCCTTTATAAAAGCACCCATGAATTTCATTAATACGTCTATATCTTTACCTTGAGAATAATCATCATAATTATTATCTACTCTTACTTGTGCGTCAAAAAGCTGTTTTTCTGTTTCTGTGATTTGTCCGTCTTTGTTGTAATCCATTTTGTCAAACATTTCTTGACTCAATGCTGTTGTGTGTGTGAAACTATAAGTTCCTTTGTCGTTTGGGAATGCTACCATATTTTTTCTCCTTATCTTGACTACGATAATGGAGTAATCGGCAGCTTTTTCTAAAACTTTACACACGTTTTCCATTCCATTCTATTCTATTAAAGAGCCTATTATGACTGCGTTTTGGTGTCAAAAATTTGTTTTTACATTTTGTTACAATGTTGCAGATTTGTAATATTTGAGATATTTATAACTAATTTTTTATCCCTGGACATTGAATTATATTAAGGGTAAAATACATAAGTAAAACCACTTGTTATGAGGATTGAATATGTATAATGTTGCCATAGTTGGGGCAGGACCTGCAGGAATTTTCGCAGCACTAGAAATTACTAAATTAAAACCTGATTGGAAAGTAATTTTAATAGAAAAGGGACAAAAGATAGAAAAAAGAAAATGTCTTCTTCGTGAAGGGTGGGAAAAATGTCCTAGTTGTAAAAAATGCGGTCTTCTTTGCGGTTGGGGCGGTGCCGGTGCATTTTCTGACGGAAAACTTACACTAACTCCTGATGTTGGCGGACATTTAGTTGATTATATGTCCAGAGAAAAAGTTGAAGATTTGATTGGATATTCAGATGACCTTTATCTCAAATTTGGAGCAACTGATGAAGTTTTTGGAACAGATAAGGCTGTATTTAGAGAAATTGAAAGACAAGCAGCTTTAGCTGAACTCAAGCTTGTGCATTCTCCTGTTAGACACTTAGGTACAGAAAGAAGCCTTGATGTTTTAAAAGCAATGCAAGATTATTTAGATGAAAAAATAACCATATTAAACAACGTTTCCGCTCAAAGTTTAATTGTTGAATGTGAACAAGTAAAAGGAATAGTTCTTGATAACGGAGAAACAATAAAAGCTGAATATACAATAATTGCCCCAGGCAGAGAAGGTGCTGATTGGCTTACTAAAGAATTTGATAAAAACAAAATAGGATTTGTTAATAATGCTGTTGATGTTGGAGTTCGTGTAGAACTTCCTGCACCTGTATTCGAACCATTAACTTCTAAACTATACGAATCTAAGTTGGTTTATTATTCTCCAACTTTCGGAGATGAAGTTAGAACTTTCTGTATGAATCCAAACGGAGAAGTTGTACAAGAAAACTACAACGGTATTTCAACAGTTAATGGTCACAGTTATGCTGAAAAAACAACAAACAACACAAACTTTGCACTTTTAGTAAGCAAAAAATTTACAGAACCGTTTAAAGAACCTATTGCGTACGGTCAACACGTTGCAAGTCTGGCAAATATGCTTGCCGGTGGTGTTTTGGTTCAACGTTTTGGAGATTTACTTGATGGACGTCGTTCAACTCCTGAAAGAATTAAATCAAGTATAATAACTCCGACATTAACTTGTGCAACCCCCGGAGATTTAAGTTTGGTTATTCCTTACAGACAAATGTTAAGCATTATTGAAATGATTTATGCTTTAGATAAAATTGCTCCCGGAACAGCATCAAGATATACGTTACTTTATGGTATAGAGGTTAAATTCTATTCTGCAAGAGTTAAATTAACAAACGAACTCGAAACTGAAGGAGTTAAAAACTTGTTTGCAATCGGTGATGGAGCAGGCGTAACAAGAGGTTTGATACAAGCTTCTGCGTCCGGTATACATGCAGCAAGAACTATTTGCTCAAGATAAAGTAAAGATTTGTAAAGCTATTTTTTGAAAATATCAAAAGATTAATTTACAAGTTTTATACAAATGCATATAATTAATAAAAAAGGAGAAACGCATGCCAATTCATCCTATTAATTCTGCAAACATTACTTTTGGTCGAAAAAAGAGAGAACAAACAAAATCACAAATTATTCCCGGAGCCATAGTTGGTGCTGCTGCCGGTGCCGGTTTTTCACACTTTAATAAAGTAAAAATGGACAAAGGAAATATTGAAGAATCAATTAAGATTATCGAAACAAAAATACCAAAAACAATGGAACAAAGTGACAGTTTCGAGATAATTAAAAAAACATTCACTTCATTAAAAGAACATAGAGATTCTCAATTATCAAAAATGGGAATTGAAGAGGGAACAAAAGAAGTATCAACTCAAAGCATTCTTAACGGAATTGTAGATAATAAAGAAGAAAAAACAGTAGAAAGACTTCAATCTGAAATAGATTGGGTTAAAGGCGAAACAACAGATATAAAAGACCCCAAAATATTAGCAGAAAAGAAAGCAATAATTGCCGAAAAAGAAGCTATGAAAAAAATAGTCCAAGGTGCTACTGACGAAAAAGTTAGTACTTCAAGTGTAACTGCATATTATGATTCAATTATAAAAAATAATCCAAAAATAAAACAAGGCATTGATGAATTTTCAAGTATAGTAAAAAGTTTTAACAAAAGACGGATGGGCGTTATATCCGCTGCAGGTTTAGTCGCTGGTGCTTTTGTAGGAAACATGTTTAAAACAAAAGTGAAACCAAAAGAAGAAGAACCTTTTAATGTATAAAAAAAACCGAGCATAAAGCTCGGTTTTTTATTATAAAGATTTATTCATTAACCTTTAATTTGACCCATAACTTCTTCTGCAAAGTTTTCTTGTTTCTTTTCAAGACCTTCACCAAGCATAAATCTTGTAAATTCTTTAATTTCCATTTTTCCGGAAATTAATTGTTCGATTGTTTGGTTAGGATCTTTAACAAATGGTTGTTCAACTAAACATCTTTGAGCCATCAATTTGTTTACACGACCTTCAACTATTTTAGCTCTAATTTGTTCTGGTTTATTTGCTAAATCTTCTTTACCCATTTCAATTCTTGTTTCTTCTTCAATAACAGAAGCAGGAATTTCAGCTCTTGAAACAAATTCCGGAGCAGAAGACGCAATGTGAAGACAAATATCTTTTATCATTGTTTCTTCATTAGCAGAAGCATTTAACAATACACCTATTTTAGAATTGTGGATATAAGTTCCAATATTTCCTTCATAGCGAACAAATCTTCTTAAAGTAATTTTTTCACCAATTGTTGCAATTTTTTCTTTAATTAATTCTTCAACAGTTGAACCTGACGCAGTTTTTGATGCATTCAATTCTTCAACAGTCGCAGGATTTTCTTTAGCAACGATTTGAGCAATTTCATTAGCCAAAGCTTTAAATTCTTCGTTTTTAGCTACGAAGTCAGTTTCACAGTTGATTTCAACCATTGCACCAACACCGTCAGCAACATAAGAAGCTACAACACCTTCAGCTGCAATTCTACCCATTTTTTTATCAGCAGAAGCAATACCTTTTTGTCTAAGGTATTCCATAGCTTTCTCCATATCACCATTGTGTTCAACCAATGCTTTTTTAGCATCCATTATACCTGCACCGGTTTTTTCTCTAAGTTCTTTAACTTGAGCTGCACTAAATGTCATTTTTTCTATCTCCTTATTATTTTTAATAAAAGGATAGGTTATAAAAACTATCCTTATTTATGATTAAACCTCAGCTGTTTCAGCTACAACACCAGCATCTTCAGCTTTAATAGTTTCAACTTTAGAAGAAGCTTTAACAGCTTTTGCTTCTCTCAATTGTTTACCTTCTAAAGCAGCATCTGCCAATTTAGAAGCAACCAATTTAATAGAACGAATAGCATCATCATTACCAGGGATGATGTATTGTATTCCATCCGGATTAGCATTTGTATCCGCCAAACAAACAACAGGAATATTTAATTTGTTTGCTTCTTGAATTGCAATAAGTTCTTTTTGTTGGTCAACAACAAAAATCATATCCGGCAATCCTCTCATTTCTTTTATACCACCTAAAGATTTGCTTAATTTAGCAAGTTGTCTTGTTATTTGAGCAACTTCTTTTTTAGGTAATTTTTCAATATGACCGGATTCAACAAAATCTTCCAACTCTCTAAGTTTGTTAACTCTTGAGCGAATTGTTTCAAAGTTAGTAAGCATACCGCCTAACCATCTTCTATTGATGTAATAAATACCAGCTCTATCAGCTTCTTCTTTTATAACATCAGTAGCTTGTTTTTTAGTTCCAACGAAAAGAATATTTTTTCCTCTAGCTGCCGCATCTCTAACTGCAGAACATGCTTCGTCTAACAAATCAACTGTTTTTCTCAAATCAATTACATAAATACCGTTTCTTGCACCAAAAATATATTGTTTCATTTTTGGGTTCCAACGTTGTGTTTGGTGGCCAAAGTGTACACCAGCTTCTAAAAGTTCAATCAATGATGCCTGTGGCATAATTTTCTCCTTGTTTTAACTAATACGCACAAGTTAAAGAGTACCATTCATACAAATTGGGTTATTTTTTGTATAAACTAAGCGAAAGCCTATCATACAATTTAGCTTGCAAAAATAGAATAATATAAACATGAAGAAATTTAAAGAAAAATTAAAAAAACTTAAATATTTTTTAAATTAACAAATTGATTTTCTCTTGAAATTGCTACTTTTCCTGAACGAACAAGTTCTTTTATTCCCATAGGTTTTAAAAGTTCTATCAGAGAATTAATTTGTCTGCTATCACCAAATGCTTGTATTGTATAAACTTTATTTGTTACGTCAATTATTTTTGCATCGAAAATTTCTGCTATTCTAAGGATTTCCGAGCGTGCTTCATCTTTTGCCGTTACTTTGCAAAGAATTAATTCTCTTTCTATATGGTCAAGAGAATTTAAATCCACAACTTTTACAACAGGGATAAGTCTGTTTAACTGTTTTGTTATTTGCTCTACAACAGAGTCTTGTCCTCTTGTTATAATCGTAAGTCTTGAATAATCATTTTCTAATGTTGGAGCAACAGTTAAACTTTCAATATTGTATCCTCTACCTGAAAACAAGTCAGAAACTCTGGACAAAACGCCTGATTCATTTCTTACCAAAACAGATATAGTATGTTTCATTTCTAATCCTCTATTCTAAATGTTTGATTTATATTGTATCATAAAAAATATAAACAAAATAAAACAAGGTTTAAAAATGTTAAAAATAGGTTTAACAGGTAATATTGCCGCAGGAAAAACAGAAGTTAAAAAAATATTTGACAAATTAAAAATAAAAAATCTTTGTGCTGACGAATTATCACATTTTTTATTAGAAAAAGACGAAAAAATAATAGAAAATATAAAGAAAAAATTTAAAAATTTTGATATAACAACAAATGATAAAATAGACAGAAAAAAATTAGGAAAAATAATTTTTTCTGATATAAATAAAAAAAATGAATTAGAAGAAATAATACATCCCCAAATTATAAAAAAAATATTATATTTCTTTGAAGAAAATAAAAATGAAAAATATGTTGTTATTGATATTCCTCTTCTTTTTGAGGGTAACTTTGAATATTTATTTGATAAAATAATACTGGTTTGTGCCAGTGATGATGTAAGAATAGAAAGAATAAAAAAAAGAAATGGTTTTGATGAAGACCACATAAAAAAAATTATGAAATCTCAACTAAACCAAGAATACAAAAAAACAAAATCAAACTATATAATAGAAAATGATAATAAAAGTTTGGAAGAACTAGAAAAAGAAATAAAAAATCTAATAAAAAAAATAAAATGATACTAACTAATTTTTCAAAAGTTTTAAAAAAAACCAAAACAAAAAAATACATAACATTATTGTCTTTATGGTTAAAAAAGAGAATATCTAAACCTGCAAAAACAAAAACTGATAAAATAATACAAAAAGAATGTTGGTATGCAAAAAACAATAATGGAGATTTTATAATAATTCCAAAATCTGAAACAGGAAGAAATCTTACTCTATCTCTTTATAATTATATCCAAAGTGTAGAAAATGTAGATTTATCAAGATTTTTGCACGAAAATAATTCTAAAAAATATAATAAATGTGAGGATTTAAAAAAATGAGATTTAAAGGATTGACCTTAGCAGAAAGGCTAATAACTTTATCAATAATTGGAATTATTGATTCTTTGACCGTTCCTAATTTAATATCATCTTACCAAAAAACTCAATTTAAATCAGTTTTAAAAAAAGCTCATTAAACACTAACTCATGCAATAACTATGATTGAAAGAGAAAATGGAGAAGTTGAAGCTCTTTTTTTTAGAGATAATATAAAATACTATTTAAAAAACTATGAAGAACTTCCTCTTTTATTTAATAGACATAAAAATATAGACTTATGGGTGGTCCTGAAACAACTTATCAATATCAAGATATTTATTGCAGCTTAAAAAGCAATAATGATAAAAACGGAATGGGATGTACATATAGAGCTTTATTCGATAATAAATACTGGGATGAATTACCAAACAAATAAACAAATGTATAAAACTTGTAGATAAACTTTAAAAAAGTATTAATTTTATTTGTACATTAATATAAATATAAATTTTTATACAAAAATAAATTAAATATAAACGAATTTTATCTAAAATATTGACAATTTATTAACAATTAAAAACTCAATAATAATAACCTTTTTGATAAGTTTTGTACATAAAAATTTTTACTTATTACTATTATTATTTTTTTTATATATTATTATAAATATAAATAACAATTAGAAAGAGGTGTCAAAATGATATTCACTATAGAAAAAGAATCTTTGTTGAATAATTTAAGAATTGTAGAAAAAGCAAGTCTTTCAAAAGGTATTCAACCTGTATTATCAAATATTTTGATAGAAGCAAAAGATAATGAAGTTCGTTTTTCTGCAACAGATTTAGATTTATCAATTGTTGCTTCAACAACAGCTGTTGTTGATACAGAAGGTTCTATAACTCTTCCTGCTAAAAAGTTAAGTGATATTGTTTCTAAACTACCTAACAAACCTGTTGTTTTTAACATAGATTTAACTTCAAATGTTGCAAGCATAAATTGTGGAAATGCTAAATTTGAGTTAATTGGTATTTCAGCGAGTGAATTTCCGAATGTAATTGACAAAAATGCTCTTGTTGATAAAGAATCTTTTGAAATTGAAGTTTCACCTTTTGTAAAAGGAATAAAGCACACTGTTTATGCAGCAGCTAATTATGAAAATAGAAATATTATAAGTGGGGTTTATTGTTCTATCGAAGGAACAAATCTTGAAATGGCTGCTACTGATGGTAACCGTTTAACAAGAATTATTGAAGTTATTAAAAATGAAGAAGACAAGAAAAAATCATTTGTTATTCCTTCAAGAACTCTTCAAGAAGTGTTGAGAATTGTTTCTCTGGTGAATGATACTGTACTTGAAGTTTACGCTGAATCTTCTCGAATAATAATAAAAACTAATTCTGTAATTTTATCTTCTCGATTATTGGAAGGAGAATATCCTCCATATAAACAATTAATTCCTACTTCTTGTGCAAAAGAAGCCGTTATTAACAGAGAAGAATTAATAAATGCTCTTGAAAGAGTTTCTGTTATGGTAAATGAAAGAACAAATATTATTAAATTTACTTTTGATAAAGAAAATTTAACTTTAAAAGCAGATACATCTGATACAGGAGCTTCTGAAGATGTTATTTCTATTGAATTTACAGATACAGAAGAATTAGTTATAGCTTTTAATTACAAATATGTATTGGATTCTTTAAAAATTATGGAAAGTAAGAATGTAAAAATAGGATTGGGTGGTAGTTTGTCAGCTACGATATTTAAACCGGATTCAGAAGATGATTATCTGTGTTTAATTATGCCAATTCAAATAAGATAAGAGGTAAAAAATGAAAGTTACGGCAAAAGTTCCGGCAACAACAGCAAATATTGGTCCTGGTTTTGATTGTTTTGGTATGGCTTTACCAATTTACAATGAAATTACAATTGAAGAAACAGTAATGCCGGGGACAGGAATAGAAATATCTGTAATATCTAATAATCAAGATGAATTAGACATTATGTCTATTCCTACTGATAAAAATAATATTGTTTATAAAGCAGTAGAACTTTTATATAATTCAATAGGTCAAACTCCAAGTGAGCTAAAAATAACTATAAAATCTGATATACCAATTGCAAAAGGTTTGGGAAGTTCTGCTTCAGTTATAGTTGGTGGTTTGTTGGCGGCTAATGAGCTTTTAGGTAGACCTGCAGATGAAGCAGCTTTGCTCTCTATTGCAACAGAAGTTGAAGGTCATCCTGACAATGTTACTCCTGCTATTGTAGGTGGTGTTGTTATTTCTTCTCAAGAAGAAGATGGCAGAGTTGTTTATAGAAAATTAGATTGGCCTGAAGAATGGAAAATAATGGTTTGTGTTCCTGATTATGAACTAGCAACAGATATAGCTCGTTCTGTTATTCCAAAAGAAATTCCATTAAAAGATGCAGCTTTTAACTTGAGAAGAAGTGCAATGTTTGTTCATGCTGTTTCTACAAAAGATGAAAAATTAATGAAATTAGCTCTAACTGATAAATTGCACCAACCATACAGAATGAATTTAGTTCCTGGTTTAAGTGAAATAATTGAAAATTTAAAACATGAGGAAGATGTTTTAGGTTGTGTCTTAAGTGGAGCAGGTCCTGCTGTTTTAGTTATAACAACAGGTAATTCTCAAGATAGAATAAAAGAAATTGTAAAAAATACTTGGTATAATTTGAATGTTAAATCAGATGTAAATATACTTAAAGTTGAAGAAAAAGGAGCTTTTATTTTAAATTAAAAATAAAATAATTAAAAATTTAAAAAAGTTGATTTAGTTAACTAAATCAACTTTTTTTATTTTTTTTAATTTTGTTTAAGGCTGAGTAACAAAGAAATCTCTTTCATTCATAATAGCCGTGCATTCCAAAGCTTTTTCCAAGAATGACTCAATTGCTTTTTCTACAGTTTTTACTTCTCTTTTCAAATTTTTGTAGTTTTGTTCTTTGTTTTGCTCTACTGCTCTTTTAAATTGTTGATAATCTTTCATATAAATTTCCTTTATAAACTAACCTCTAATTTATAAGACGGCATATTTTTTGTTAACTTTAGCTTTTTTTAATAAAATTTTACAAATATAAATAATTTATTTCTTAATTTTGTCTAATAAAATATTTATAATAAAATGTAATTAAGGAGTGATATCCATGAAGGGCAAAAGGCTCATAATTTACATTTTAATAGCTTTGATATTAGGTATAATTTTCGGAGGTTTTTTTCCGGAAATAGCCAAGGAAGCAGATTTTTTAGCCATAGTCTTTTTGAACATGATAAAAATGATAATAGCTCCATTGTTATTTTCAACATTAGTTGTTGGAATTGCAGGACATGGAGATATAAAAAACCTTGGTAGAATTGGTTTAAAAACAATTATCTATTTTGAAATAATTACAACTATTGCTTTATTTATAGGTTTATCTTTTGGACATTTGTTTAGACCTGGAGAGGGTTTTGGACAAGAAATAACTATAAGTCAGATAAATAAAGTTCAAGCTATGGCAGCTTCTCACCACCATGAATCTATTATAGATATGATTATATCAATGGTTCCGACAAGTATTTTTGATGCTATGTCAACAGGTAATTTATTGCAAATAGTAATATTTTCAATATTCTTTGCTATTGCAATATGTTCAATTGGGGAAAAAGCTAAACCTTTTCTCAATATGTTAACCTCATTATCAGATATAATGTTTAAATTTACTGAATTAGTTATGTGTTTTGCTCCAATAGGTATATTTGGAGCAATAGCTTCAACTGTTGCTGTAAGTGGTTTTCAAATACTTGAAAATTATGCAAAAGTTATATTTACCCTTTATATTGCTTTAGTGGTCTTTGTTTTTTCTGTACTTATTATAGCTTGTAGAATTTGTAAAGTTCCTTTTAAATCGTTGTTGATGGCTATTTCAGAACCGGCATTATTGGCTTTTTCAACAGCAAGTTCTGAGGCTGCATTACCAAAAGCCATGGATATAATGGAAAAATTTGGAGTTCCTAAAAATATAGTTGGTTTTGTAATGCCGACAGGCTATACTTTTAATTTGGATGGAAGTACTTTATATCTAGCTCTTGGGGTTTTATTTTCAACTCAAATTATGGGAATAGATTTAACAATTAAAGAACAACTTTTGGTAATGCTTGCTTTAATGTTAACATCTAAAGGAATTGCTGGAGTTCCAAGATTAGCTTTGATTGTTATGGCAGGAACTTTATCTTCATTTAACTATCCTCTTATAGGTGTAGCTCTTCTTTTGCCTATTGACCATATATTAGATATGGGAAGAACAACTGTTAATTTAATAGGTAATTGTGTAGCAACAGTCGTTATTGCACGATGGGAAAAAGATTTTGATTATCAAAAAATGGAAAATTATATAAATTTATCTAATAAAAGAAGAGAATTATTAAAAAAAATAAGAATGAAAAAAGAGCAAAATAAAAAAATAGAGATTGGTCAATCATAATTTTGGTTTAGCTCTTTTGACTATTAAAAAAAATGTTTTTTTGTTGTTATATTTTATTGAATTATTGTTGATGTTAATTTTCTTGACAATAAATATAGAAAACAAATATTATTAAACCACAATATAATAAAAGATAAAAATTCTAAAAAATGAGTTTATTAGATGTAAAAAATTTAAATTTAGGTTTTAATTTATCCCAAGGATTTAAACAAGTATTATATGATGTTTCTTTTTCTTTGGATAAAGGGAAAATGCTTGCTATTGTTGGAGAATCAGGATGTGGTAAAACTCTTACTGCTATGAGTATTTTAAATCTCTTACCTAAAAATGCGGAAATAAAAGAAGGTAATATTTTTTTTAAAGAATATAATTTACTTGAAAAAAAAGAATTTCAACTTCAAAAAATAAGAGGTAAAAATATAGCTTTAATTCCTCAAGATCCAATGACATCTTTAAATCCGTTGTACACGATAGAAAATCAAATTGTTGAAATTATAAAAACCCATAGACCAAATGAAAAAAAGATTAAAGAAATAGCCTTAAAATCATTAAAAGATGTAAAAATTCCTAATCCTGAGGAGAGATTGAAGTCATACCCTCATGAGTTGTCAGGAGGGATGAAACAAAGAATAATTATAGCAATGGCTTTGGCTTGTAATGCTGATTTGATTATAGCTGATGAACCAACAACAGCCCTAGATGTAACTGTTCAGGCTCAAATAATGAAATTGTTAAAAGAAATAAAAGAAACAAAAAATACGGCTATTATTTTAATAACTCATGATTTGGGTTTGGTTTTTGAAAATGCAGATTATGTTGCAGTTATGTATGCAGGAAGGATTGTGGAATATTCTTCAAAAAAAGAATTGTTTGAAAATCCAAAACATCCTTATACAAAAGCTCTTTTTAATTCAATTCCGGATATTATTGGTGAAAAATTAATTCCAATTGAAGGACAACCTCCTTCTATTAATGATTCAATTTTAGGCTGTCCTTTTAATCCTCGTTGTAAATATGTTATGGATATTTGTACTCAAAAAAATCCAGAATTGTTAAAAAATAACGAATCAATGGTTTCTTGCTGGTTAAACTCTTAATAAATTATTGTTGACTCTTTTTTGTGCTATAATTTTTTTAAGAGAGATACTGGAGTTATAAAATGAGTCAATTAAGAGATAAATATGAAGTTGTTATTGGTTTAGAAGTTCATGCACAGCTTAAAACTAAATCTAAAATTTTTGCACCGGACGGAACAGAATTTGGAAAAGAACAAAACACTCAAATAAGCCCTATTACACTTGGTATGCCCGGAGTATTACCAGTTTTAAATAAAGAATGTGTTAATATGGGGATTCTCTTAGGGTTGGCTTTGAATTGTGAAATTCCTGAAAGATGTAAGTTTGATAGAAAACAATATTTTTATGCAGATTTGCCAAAAGGTTATCAAATTTCTCAATATGATGAACCAATTTGCGTAAATGGTTACATTGATGTTAAAGGTAAAAGAATAGGTATAACAAGAGCTCATTTAGAAGAAGATGCAGGAAAATTAGTTCACGCAGGTGCTGATGGTTTAGCCGGCTCTAGTTACTCTTTAGTTGATTTGAACAGAGCAGGAACACCGCTTCTTGAAATTGTTTCTGAGCCGGATATGAGAAGCTCGGAAGAAGCAAAAGATTATATGGAAGAATTGAGAAGTATTGTTAGATATTTAGGTGTTTGCGATGGAAACCTTGAAGAAGGTTCTATGAGATGTGATGCAAATATTTCAATTATGCCAAAGGGTTCAAAAGAATTTGGAACTCGTGCAGAAATTAAAAACGTTAACTCTTTTAGAGCTTTGCAAAGAGCTATTGAATATGAAATTGACAGACAAATTGACGTTGTTGAATCAGGGGAAAAAGTTGTTCAAGAAACTCGTCTTTGGGATGATAATCAAGGTGTAACAAAATCAATGCGTGGGAAAGAAGATGCTCATGATTACAGATATTTCCCTGAACCTGATTTAATGCCACTGGAAATTTCTCGTGAATGGGTAGAAAATATTAGAAAATCTATGCCTGAACTTCCTGCTCAAAAAAGAGCAAAATATGAAGAGGCAGGGTTGAGTGCATATGATGCTAATGTAATTGTAGACCAAATGGAAACAGCATTATTCTACGATAAAATGCTTGAATTAGGTGCTAATGCAAGAATTGGTTCAAACTTCCTTATGGGTGAAATTACAGCGTATTTAAAAGAACAGCACATTACTATAAATGAAACAAAAATAACTCCTGAAAGTTTAACCAAACTTATTCAATTGATTGAAAAAGGAACAATTTCAAATAATATTGCTAAAAACTTAGTAATGACACTGGTAAAAGAAGGAGGAGATCCTGCTGAGATTGTTGAAAAACAAGGTTTGGGTGTTATTTCTGATGAAGGAGCAATAAAAGAAATTTGTCAAAAAGTTGTTGATAATAATCCTAACCAAGTGGCAGCATATAAAGGTGGAAAACAACAGTTGTTCGGCTTCTTTGTCGGCCAAGTAATGAAAGAAACCAAAGGCAGAGCAAATCCTCAAACAGTAAACGAATTGTTAAAGGATTTGTTGGGTTAATAAATAAAAAAGAGAAGCAATTGCGTCTCTTTTTTATTTTATATTTATATTTATCTTAAGCTTCAACTTGAGCAAGTTTTTCAAGTTTTAGTTTTTGGTCGTGTTCCATAAGAAGATTAATTAAGTCTTCTAATTCCCCTTCTATTACCGTCCAAACGTTTAAGTTTTGACCTATTCTGTGGTCTGTTAAACGACC
>JAFQTK010000031.1 GCA_017409065.1 bacterium | reverse complement strand
CGAAGCATCCTTTTTAGTGGTGTCCGCCGCAGTGGTGATGATGACCTTCTTCGTGAGAGTGTCCGCCACAGTGATGATGCTCGCCGCCACAAGAGTTTTCCCCTGTTGATAAGTTGTTTTCTAAATAAGCGTTTATAATATCTTTAATTTCTAATTCAGGGCAACCTGCAACAACTTTTATTCCATTTTCTTCAAGCAAGTTAAGTGGACGTCCACCAATACCACCAGCCAGAACTACATCTATGCCTTGTTGTGCAAGCCAACTTGCAGCTTGGCAAGATACTCCGCCTTCCGGAATAATTTCTTCAATATTTGTAATTTTATTTGTGTCAGTTTCAATTTCAGCGAGTGTAAAATAATCACAATGCCCAAAATGTGAGCAGAGTTTACCTTCGGCTGATGGAATAACAATTTTCATAATTTGATGCTCCTATTTCTCTATAACCAGACTGATGATAGCACGTTTGTTATTCTTCATCAATATATAAGTGATTAATTTTAGGCAATTTTTTATGGCTAATTGTTTTTATATGTTTAAGGAATATGTGGAAGGCTGGTATATGACTAAAGTTAATCAAAACTTTTCGGGTATTGATTTAGAGAAAAACCCAAAACAAGGGAATATTTTAAATGCATATTTAGCAAAAGATAATAAATTGTTGCGTAGTCCGAAACAAGATACTTTTGCAGGTGAAATAAAGGAAGAAACAGACCCATCGTTAAAATACAAAATTATGACAGCTGTTTCAACTGCCGCAACGGTTGGAATGGGAGCTATTGCGGTTATAAAAGGCAAAAAAGTTAGTAAATTAACTTCTCAATTAGCAGAAAGTGCTGAAAAAATCGCAGGTCAAAGCAAGACTATTGAAGAACTTTCTTCACAAGTTTCATCATTGATGTCTAAAGTGACAGAGTTATCAAGTGAGGATTCAAAATTAGTTGAAGAGGCTAAAAGTGCAGTAGCCGCTAAGATTAAAAAGTCCGTAGCTGCTAATCATTCGGAAGCACCGGTAATTAGTATTCCTAATCCGTTAGAGGATGCTAAAAAAGTATTTAACATGAGTGAGTTGGCACCATTAACCAGAGCTGCGGATGATGTTGGTGAAATGCTCAATACTCCTGCTTTACGCAAGCAATTTGAAGAAACAGGAAAGTTGGAAATCTTTATTGATGGACCTGTTGGCAAAATTGCCGGTGGGGAAGATGTTTCAAAATATTCAATTGGTGATAGAGTATTAACTGCTGTTGAACAAAAGCAATCTACTAATATTGCGATGAAATATGCTGATGGATTAGTTTGGACTGATCAAAAAATTGCTCGTGATATGTTACAGAATTTCTATGATGGACATGGGCGAACTTTAAATGGTGTAAGTTTGTCATTGGAACGCTTAGAAAATGGTAAAATAAAAGTCCAAATTATGGGAAAAGGCTTATTTAATCCTGATGATATTACATTGCTTGGTGGCGGGTCTAAGATAGAAGACCCATTCAATGCAGGTGGCTTTGGAGAAGGGGCTAAAGTCATGATTTGTAAAATGATTCGTGAAGGTAAAACTGATAATGTTCGATTCCGGTGTGCCGATTGGGCTGCTGATTTTTATGCTGAAAATAATGTTTTGACTCGTGGCTTAAGTAAAACAGGACAGCCTCTTAACGGTAATACAATAGAATTTGAAACTGCGGATAAAGGTTTAGCTGATGCATTGATTGATGCGGTTAATTATTTCAATCATTCTAAAAACCTTGATTATAGAGGTTTGTCATTTGCATCGGACGAATTTAGTTTCAAAGTTCTTGAACAGGGGCAAAAAGGTAATACTTATTTAACTCAACGTTTTGAGGTTGGAACGAATGGTAATTGGGACGGAGCTTTAGATGGAATAGGTGTTATTTTTAGCAGAAAACCTGATGCGGCGGAACTCAAGAAAATTACCGGATATGATTTTGCAATGAATCGTGACAGAACAAGCCTGAGTGCTGATGATATTCAGCATTTAACGCATTATTTCTCTCATAGAACTATGAGTGATGAAGATTTGATTCGCTCAATTATTTCAACTAAACATATGTGGGCAGATTTAAAACCGGATTCAACTCAATACAGTTTTATTAAAGGTCTTTTGTCTGAAGCCAGAAACCGTGGTATCGGGCTTGATTTAGGTGGTGAACGTTATGCTTATACTCCTAAATATTGTCAAGAGCTTGTGCTAAAAAGTTTAGAGCAAAAAGGTTATACTTTATTGCCGGAGGAATTTGCTCATATTAAAATACCGAGTGCTAATGATGTTTTTAGGTCAATGAGTGTACATAAGGCTCTTCAACCGACTGAAATTGAAGCAAAGAAAATGGCATTGCTCGATGAGGCAGTTGGTGTCGTCGTGAAAAATATAGATTCTACTATTGGCAGATACTTGAATAATCCTCCGAGTAGTTTGTTTAAAGCTGATTTTGCGTATATTAGTAGCGTGTTGGCTCGACTGGAAATTCCGCAGGAAGCTCTTAGCGGAAAGGTAGATGCTGCTATATCGGCAAAGCTTGAGGCATGGAAAAAGTTGACTCCGGAAGAAAATGCTCAGGTTTTACAACAAGCTGAGAAGTTAATACAAGAAAAAATAAAGACACTTGTCGCTAATAAAGCTAAAGGTACAAGCAACAGAGAAGCTGCTAAACGTCTAATTAAGGTTTTAGAAACATCAAGTTGGGGGTTGAATCCTGAAGGTGAAAAATATCTGTTGTCGCTTAAAAATTTAACATTGATAGAGCCGGCGGATATAACCCGTCCAAAATATATTTTTGATAGACACAGCGAATTAGCAAAAGACACACTTGGGGAGGCTATCATTAATAGAGGTTCGAATGGAAAGCAATATATGGGGCATTGGATTGACAGAAATTATTTTGAAACTGCTAACTTTAACCAGATTTTTGCTACTTGGCTACATGAAATTCATCACAAAGTCGGTGGGGATGGCTCGTCAGAATTTACTTATGCTTTAACTGATTTGATAGAAGTATTGTTGGCAACAAATCCGAGTAAAAAAGCAGCAGCTAAATTGACGGCAATAAATCAGATGTACGATGAATTGCTTGAACAAGGCAAAAAGGCTGTTACATAAAAGAATATAGTAACAATTTTGTAATATTACAATGTTGTTGAGCATGAAAATAATGTAAAAAGTTTTTATAGTATTAGTAGGTAAGAAAAGGAGTGTTTGTTAATGACATTTGGGGTTGAAACAGTTGGAAATTACAATATTGACAGGATGAACAACGGAAAATATGCTGTGTCTGTTAATAATGGGAATTTAGGTGCTGTTCTAGTAGATGCTGCAGCTATAGAAGCTTTCAAAGATAAGTATTCAAAGGCTGATGATAAAGTTTCATTTAGTAACAAAGATAATAGCAAAAATATAAATTCACAAAAAAAAGTTAGTAATCTTGAAAGAATGGGTTGGGGGCTTTCGTCTTTCTTCTTACCTGGATTCGGACAGATATTCAATAGAGGCGAATATGCTAAAGGGATAGCTTTGGCAGCTGCCGGTCTTGCTTGCGAAATTGGAGCATTTGCTTTCCCTCCGTTAGCTATACTCGGAACTGGAATAGTTGCATACTCAGCTTATGATGCATATAAAAATGCGAAATAACAATTTTAAAAAGGTTAAAGCCCCCCATTTGGGGCTTTTTACTTTCTGAACGGATTGGATATAATATAAGCAGGAATTGCAAAGGGATTGGTTGTTATTACGGAAAGATTGTGTAACTCCGCTTCTGCTCGTTCACTACCGGTCAAGCCTTTTGTTGGCTTTAAATTTAGTGAATTAATCACACTTTTAGTTGCTTTTGTTGCAAGAGCATCAGATGATTTTATTTCCTGTTGGCGGTATACATTGTGGTTGTAAACATCCGCAACGGCATGAGTTGCATTTTTAATTTGTTGTGTCGGGGAATAATGAGGCGTGTTTTGATTGTTATTTTGTCTGTATGAAATTGAAAACATTTAATATACCAACCCATTTTGTGTGTGTTGGTATAAAAACCTGTATGTTAATTTTTTTGCTACTTATTCTTTCTCTTATTAAGAAAACTTTAAATACTTAAATAATTCTTTATGAAAAACTCTTTTTGGGGTATTATGAGTTGGAATATTAGTTTGTATTTGAATTTTAGTTTGGGATTATGAGTAAAAAAGTTTCGATAATTATACCTTGTTACAATCAAGAGTTATATGTAGAAGAAGCAATAGAGTCTGCTCTTAATCAAACTTATGGAAATATTGAAATCGTTTGTATAAATGATGGTTCAACAGATAATTCAAGTTCTGTTATTAGTGAAATAACATCTGAACATAAATCTATCGTTTTTATTGACAATAAAGAAAATAAAGGCGTTATTGCTTCTCGAAATGAGGCGATAAAACTTGCTTCAGGTGAATATATTTTACCGTTGGATGCGGATGATAAAATTGAGCCTACTTATGTTGAAAAAGCTGTAAAAATATTAGAAGAAAATTCTGATATCGGTTTTGTTTATTGCAAAGCAAATATGTTTGGAGATAAAAACAAATATTGGAAGTTACCTGAATTTGACGAAAAAACATTTATTTTTGCTAATTGTATATTCTGTACTGCTTTATTTAGAAAATCTGATTTTCTTAAAGTTGGGATGTACAAAGAGTATATGAAGTATGGTTGTGAAGATTGGGACTTATGGATTTCTTTTGTTGAAAATGGTCTAAAGCCGCATAGAATTGATGAGGTATTGTTTAATTATAGACAGATTGCAGTATCTCGCTCAAATGTTTGTTGGCAAAATGAACAAAAATGGCAACGAGAATTAATAAAAAATCATTTGGATTTGTATTTGAACAATGATTTGTTTCTAAAATTAGTTTTTGATAATTTGCAGATTAAAAATTCGTTTCTTAAGTATAAAAAATATAAAAAATTATTCAATTTGATTTTAATCTTTGCAGGCATAGAGTTATTGTTGTTTGTACTCTTGTTTGTATTTGTATGGAGAATACAATGATGGATAAGCATCGCAAAATTTTTGTAATAACTCAGCCCGATGTTGTTGACACGGTCGGCGGTGCGATTAGCGTGTTTATTAATTTCTGTAATATGTTGGCAGATAATAATTACGAAGTTGTTGGGATTTGCTATAACAAAAAACAAGGCTGCCCTCAAAAGTTAAATGACAAGGTTAATTTTGTCAATTTAGCATATTATTATGATGAGGATTTGAGTTTTGAGGAATCTATCAATAAGTTTGTGGCCGAAAATACGCCTGATTTGCTTGTGTTCTTTTTTCATTATTTATATATTAATGCAAATCTTACTTCGAAGTTTGACCGTATACCTCGTATTTTGATGTTTCACTCAAGACCTGATTTTTATTTCGAGTTTATTAAAGGGTCTGCGGATAATTTAAAAAGATTGTATAAAAACACTGTGGCTCAGGTTTTGTTCCCAACATACAAAAGTTTGTTGCCGGATTTTATTAAAACGGACAAGGTTGTTTGTATTCCAAATTCAGTCCCAGTTCAACAGAAAACAGTTGATACATCCAAAGAAAATAAAAAAATAATTTATCTTTCAAGAATAGATAATTGCAAGGGTTTGGAGTTTTTGATTAATTCATTCAAAGTGATTGCTAAAAAATATAAGGATTGGTCAATTGATATTTATGGGCAAGCTCAACCTGAGGATTATTTGCAGGATTTGATTAAGCTTACAAAAAAATTAAAGTTGGAAAATCAAATCCATTTTAGGGGGGTTACGAACGAGCCGATTGAAACATTTTTAAATTATGATTTTTGTGTGTTCCCATCTTATTTTGAAGGGTTCCCTGTCGGATTAATTGAAGCTCAAAGCGTGGGGTTGCCTTGTATTGGTTTGCAAGGATGTACCGGTGTTAACGAATTAATTATTGATGGTTATAATGGCTTTTTGGCTGCTGAAAATTATAAAGATTATGCTGCAAAAATAGAAAAATTAATTCAAGACAAAGAATTAAGATGTAAATTTAGTGAAAATTCAATTTCAAATGCAAAACAATATTTACCTGAAAAAATTAATGAAAAATGGATTAAAGTGATTGAGGCTGTTATTTCTAACAATTTAGCTCCTGTTGAAATTGAAGGTGCTATATCTCCCAAAGTGTTTCCTATTAAAAAGGTAGTTAATATGGCTAAAAATAAGAAAATATATAGTTTAGCACAACGAATTTTTTCTGTGTCAAATGATTTTTCAAATGGACATAAAAGAAAGGTAGTTTGCCTTTTAGGTGTAAAATTTAAATTAAAAAAGAGGTGCAAATGAAAAAGATATATGTAACGCAACCATTATTACCTGAGTTAAGTGATTTTACCGCACAAATTGAAGAAATTTGGACGTCAAAATGGCTTACGAATATGGGGGAAAAGCATAATGAGTTAGAATCAAAGTTAAAAGATGTTCTGAAAGCCCCAAATGTGTCTTTGTTTAATAACGGAACAATAGCTTTGTTAACGGCTTTGAAGGCTCTTGATTTGCCATATGGAAGTGAGGTAATCACAACACCTTTTACGTTCGCAGCAACTCCTCATTGTATAGTTTGGAATAACTGTAAGCCTGTCTTTTGTGATATAGAGCCGGATACTATGACAATTGATGCGGATAAAATTGAAAATTTGATAACTCCTAACACATCAGCAATATTGGCTGTACACGTTTACGGATTCCCTTGTGATGTTGAAAAAATCGATGCAATTGCAAAAAAACATAATTTGAAAGTCATATATGATGCGGCACATGCATTTTCAACAGAGATTAACGGGAGAGGAATCGGAACGTATGGTGATATTACAATGTTTTCTTTCCATGCAACAAAATTGTATAACTCAATTGAAGGTGGTTGTTTAACCTATAATAATCCTGAATTAGTTCGAAAAATATATAATTTAAGAAATTTTGGAATCCGTTCAGAAGAATTGGTTGAAGATGTCGGAATTAACGGTAAAATGAATGAGGTTCAAGCTGCAATGGGCTTGTTGAATCTTAATTTGTTTAGACAAGAGCAAGAAAAAAGAGCAAAAGTTAAAGCTTTTTATAATGAGCATTTGGCAAATGTGAAAGGTATAAGAATCCCTAAAATGCCTGAAAATGTAACTGATTCATTGCAGTATTATCCGATTGTAATTGAAAATGATTATCCATTAACAAGAAATGAACTTTATGATAAATTTAAGGCGATAAATATTTTGACAAGAAAGTATTTCTATCCGGCATGTCATGATTACGAGTGCTATAAAAATGACTTGGCTGTGAAGTTGGCAGACTTGTCGGTTGTAGATGATTTGAAACACAAAGTCCTCTGCTTACCGTTTTATGGGGCATTAGAAACATCAGATTTGCAAAATATTTGTGAGGTGATTAAGCTTGCGAATTAAGTTGGTTCAAAAGGTAATAGATAAAATCCGGAGGAAAGAACCTCAAAAAGAGGTTGATAAATTTGCACATATAGATTTTGTTAATAATGATATTAATATTTCAGAGCAAAATAAATCTAATATATCTTTGTTTATTGAAGGGATTGGAAATAAGGTGTATATTCCCGAGTTGCCGGTTGGACCTTTTAGCATATTTATCTACGTTTATGGAAACTATAACAAAATTGAATTAGGTGAAAATTTTAGTTTAAGTGGAAAATTAGAGATTGTGATAGGAAACAATCATAAAAATTTTGGAATGGTTGAAAATTGTAGTTTTGTGGTAGGGGAGAATACAAGTGTTGAATCTCTAAAGTATATTGCTTATAACAGTAATGTTTTTTGTGATATAGAAAAAGATTGCCTGTTTTCATCCAATACAACTATTTTCAACACTGATGCTCATCCTATTTATGATTTAGATACTAATAAGCTAATAAACAAAGTCAAAGGAATACGCATTGGAGAGCATAGTTGGATTGGTGCAAATGTAACTATTCTAAAAAACTCTAATGTTCCGAAAAACTCCATAATCGGCTGGGGAAGTGTGTTTTCTGGCTCTGGGGGCGAGGCTAAAAATTGTGCCTTTGCCGGTAATCCCGCCAGGGTGGTTCGGCGGAATATCAAATGGTGTCGAGATGGTAGCTTAGAGTATGTTAAAAATGTTTTAGATGGAGAAATTTAATGAATTTTAAGAAATTATTGTATCGTATTTTAAAAAAAGATTTTATAAATTTGGATTTAATGCTTTGTTTTACATATTTGCCGTCTGATGATGGGAATGGGTTTCAGGCTGCAGAAGCAAATTATTTGCTGACAAATATTGAAAGAAGTGCAAATTATACTTTGTGTAAACAGATGACAACTGGTATTAAATATCCAGATTATCCGACAGCCAAAACTAATAAAAGGTTTAAACGAAGTTTAAGACGTTATTTACGGTTATTTCCAAATGTTAAAAATCGATTTTTTAGAGTGGATTTGGATAAAAAATATAACGTGAAGTTGGCTTATGGACTTTTTGCAAATGCTATCTATCCTTATTTGAAATTTTTTGAAGAAAATAAAATTCCGTTTATGTTTACACTGTATCCTGGCGGTGGTTTTTCTCTTAATAATCCGTTAAGTGATTCTAGATTGCGTGAGTTGTTTTCTTCTCCAATGTTCAAAAAGGTAATAGTTACTATGCCAATTACTAAAAAATATTTGCTCGAAAATAATTTTTGCTCGGAAGATAAAATAGAATACATATATGGAGGTGTTCCTCAAAACAAAGAATTTAAAAATAAATTGAAATATCAAAAAGACAAAAGCACATTTGATGTTTGTTTTGTTGCCCATAAATATACGAGTATAGGTGAGGATAAAGGTTTTGATGTTGTTGTGGACGTCGCTCGTCGCCTGATAAAAAGTAATAAAGATATTCATTTTCATTTTGTTGGACCTTGGGAAAATATTTTGGATGTGTCAGATATATCTTCTGAAAATTTACATTTTTATGGTTTGCAAAAACCACAATTTTTTGTTGATTTTTACTCAAAAATGGATATTATGCTTTCTCCTAATAGATTTCAAATGATAAATCTTGGAAATTTTGATGGTTTCCCTTTAGGTATTGAAGGTGCATTTGCAGGGGTTTATCTAATGTGTGCAGATCCGCTCAATATGAAACCGGAAACACCATTGCATAATGGTAAAGGTTTTGAAGTTATTAACCATAATCCCCAAGAAATTTGTGACAAGATTTTATCTAAAATGAAAAATTTAGATGAGTTATATAGTGATAGTCTTGAACAGCAAAAACTTGCTCAAACTGTGTTTGGAACTGATGGACAACTATATAAAAGATTGGAAATTATAAAAAGAGAAATAAATATATAGTAATGGTGAGTTATATGAACAGTTTTTATACAGAAGAAGAATTAAAAAATTTGGGACTGAAATCTTATGGCAAAAATGTTTTGATTTCTAAAAAATGTTCGATATATGGTGCGAAAGATATTGAATTGAGTGATAATGTTCGAATTGATGATTTTTGTGTGCTTTCCGGAAAAATTAAAATAGGAAAATATGTTCATGTCGCAGCACACTGTGCATTGTATGCCGGTGATGTTGGGATTGAAATTGATGATTTTTCAGGGTTATCCGGAAGGTGTTCGCTGTATGCAATTTCTGATGATTACAGCGGCGATTATTTGATTGGACCGTGTGTGCCGGATAGTATGCGACATGTTATTTCCGGCAAAGTTATTTTAAAAAAATATTCTATAATCGGTGCTGCAAGTGTAATTTTGCCTAATGTTACTATTGGCGAAGGAGCGGCAGTGGGGGCTAATTCTACGGTAACAAAATCACTTGGTGATTGGGGTATTTATATTGGTTCTCCGGCTAAATGGATTAAAACTCGGAATAAAAACTTAATTGAATATGCAAAAAAATTGGAGGTGGAAAATGAGTTATAAAGTTAATATTATTTGTCCGACTTATAATCAAGAAAATTATATAAAATACGCACTTGACGGTTTTTTAATGCAAAAAACTAATTTTAAGTTTAAAGTTTTCGTTTGTGATGATTTTTCAACTGATAAAACCCGTGAAATAATAAGTGAATATGTTAAAAGTTATCCTGAAATTATTGTTCCTGTTTTTCGAGAAAAAAATATAGGAGCAATGGAAAACTTTTTACAAGCACTTGAGTTGCCGGATTCTGAGTATGTTGCATTTTGTGACGGTGATGACTATTGGACGGATGAAAATAAGCTTCAAAAGCAAGTTGATTTTTTAGATGCGAATCAGGATTATTCAATTTGTTTCCATCCTGTAAGGTTGGTTTATGAAAATATTGATAAACCGGATGAAATCATTGGAACACCAAAAGGGAAAAATCCTCAACCATATTGGGATTTGCTTGAAGAAAATTATATCCCCTCAAATTCTGTAATGTATAGATATGAGTGCATAAAAAAAGAATTGCCTAATTATCCCAGAAATATGTATCCGGGAGATTGGTTTAATCATACAGTAGCGGCGAAATATGGGAAAATTGGGCATTTGCCGGATATGATGGCTATTTACAGACGTCAGGTCGGTGGAATATCTTATACTGCTTCCAAAAACCCTCTTGATGAGTTGCGTTTGCGTCATGGGATTAAAGAAGTTAATTTTCACTATGCTGTGTGGAAATTGGTTGATGACGTTTTTCCAAATTATTACAAAGATAAATTTATTCCAATTTTAAGAGAAGTTAGTTTTACTTACCTTAAATATTGTAAGTTGGATGAGTTGAAACAATTGTTTGAAACTTATGGTGAGCATTTTGGAGAATTGAAATACCCAAATTATGCGGAAGAAGGTAGATTACGCAAGAGATTTAAACGTTACAAACGCTATTTTAATATTGTGTTGATTTTATCAATTGTTCTGTTCGTAATTTGTGTCGTATTAGGCATTTATGTGTTCAAATTTTAGGATATTAGGAACTTTGATATAATAAAAGGAGAACCTTTCGG
>JAFQTK010000030.1 GCA_017409065.1 bacterium | reverse complement strand
TTCTATGCTACTTTTATTGGTTCTAATTGAACCTCTTTATCAAACGTATCTTGGATATCGTAATACTCATTATTGAGTAGCTTTTTAACTTTTGTCATAGGTAACACCTCTCTCAAGAAATGTTTTTCTTTGTCATACTCGAAGCTATGAACTGATTCACCTATAACTAATTGTATTATTTATGACTTGTGGCTGTTCCTCCACTCTCATTACAGGAGCTTCAAAGGTCGTGCCACTACTCTCACAGTCATTAAAGGTGCTTATTTTCTTCGTCACCACCGCCATGCGTTAGACTGCTTTCTGCGTTCCGATAATTCTATCTGTACATATAACCTTAGATGCTTGCTTTGAGCCTGCCAGCTTGATAGTGCCTGCAACACTATATGGGTTTTCATATAAACCATTTTTACTCGCCCACACCAACTACCGTTTAAAGATAAGGACACATTTCTATGACTCAATGGTATAGACCCTTACATTCACAAGTTCGTCAGAGATTTTACTCTCATTCTCATCATAGTTATTTTATAGACCCCCGACATATAGGTAACATAGCTCACCTCTGAGCCACTTTCCACAGCATTATCCGTTTGGGTTACTCTCTGCCGACTTCACCGAGCTTCCGAACATCTACCTTTTGGATAGAGCCAGTCGGAGTATCAGGGTAGGCGTTTCGGGGCGTTACTCCCTCATTCCACCTATCGAACTATCAGTTCTCCTAATAAGTAACTTTACGCTCTTTTACTAGTGCCTAACCTTTTCAGTTAGGAACGCATCGCACAATTCACCATTTCATTTATGAGTGCCGTTGTTTGATAAAATGGTTCTTGAAATAGCACTTGATTTTCAATGTCTAAACTGCCGAATTTCTTTATTTTGCCAAGATTTTCATTTGCTTCGTTCTCATGTATTAAAAGTCTTAATTTACCTTGCCTTACTGAATCTCTTAACGAAACCGCAGCATCAGAGTTAAACTGGGCACTCGCTTTGATTGAATAAATAACTTTAGGAGCATCGGGGCTTTTGCACCTATTTGCCATGCTCTCATCATTAATACAAGACCATGCAGGGTAAACTATGTTTCTTTCATCATCTGTTTGTTCTTGCACTAGGTTATCAAAAACTCCAATTCCAACACCTTGCGAGTCAAGGACTATATAGTCGCAATCAAGGTCATAAAAGAGTCTGCGTGCCTTGATTGCTTGATTAAATGTATGTCCACCTTTGGTAGTTGTCATGTAAACAACGTTTCGCAAATATCGGTTTTGCCCATAGGGAATAAGCTGTAAAACGCTAAAACAAGAAGCATCGCTTTCTTTTCCGCCTTGAGTAGCAACGTCAACCGAAAGTATTCTTATCTCTCCATTTTTCTTGATTGGGTACTTTAAGCTACTATCGTTTAAAAGATTATAGTAATGCTTGGGATATATCGGTTTTATTAATTTTCTTGCCGAAGAAAGTTCATCAAAAGAATAAAAAGCATTTTCGGACTGCCCGAAAAACAGCGAATCCATTTCCATCATCCAGCCAATCGAATCCCAATCATCTTCAAGCATTTCGTCCCTAATTTGCTCAATAGGATAATATCCTTGCGACACAGGTAATTGATACGGAAATCCGACAACGCAGTAATTGTCACCTTTTATCATAGATTTGAAAAAAGACTTAAATTTTGCGTAACTGTAATGATATTTATAATACGCAGAGGATAGGTAAAGTTCGGTATTTGGTTCTTTTGGATAATCTTTATATTTTGCTTTCAAGAAAAATCTCGGTGTTCGCTGACCTGCTTTAAATTTCCTTATTACCTTATCCAAAATATTTTTCTTTATTTGCACAAACTCATCAGCGAGAATAAAATTTGCTCTTGCACTCCTTGCAGAATCTGCAGCGGTTACAACTTGAATAGACGAACCATTCCTAAAATGAACGCTGGCAACACTAAGGCTAATTTTATAATCGTCAATTTCGTTTCGGAGATTAGCCGAAGAAGTCATAAAGTCCTCAATAATTTTCTTAATGATATTAACACTCTGCCCACGTTTTCCGGCTGCAATACAGATTTTAATTCCGGGATAGAGTATGCACTTTAGTACGCAGACAATCGCAGCAATAAGGGATTTACCCATACCACGACTTGCAATAATCATAGTATAATTGTACTTAAAACACATAACGATTAATGCTTGCTGAAAAGGTTTAAGCCACTTCATGCCGAGATAGTCGATAGCGAGTCTATGGGGGTTTTCTCTGTAAAAAGACGTCCATTTTCCAACACCTTTTTAAGCTTTTTGAGTTTATCGCTACTCATTTTGTTTCTCGCTTTCTGTAAATCCTTTTTCGCTTAAATACTCAAAAACATCTTCATCGGAAACGTCTTTGATATCGTCAATTTCAGCTCGGTACTTTTGCATTTCTTCTTCGTAATCTTTGGAATATCGGTTTTTAATCCCAAGCATTTTTGATAAGTGTCCAAGAAAATAGATATTAAAAAGCTTTATTATCCCGTCAACATCTTTCCACTCAGGGTTTACTTCAGGTATCGGATCTTCGTTTTCAAACATTTCTATCATAACCCCTAAGGGCTTTTCAGCAGTTTTTTCATCGTTTTCGACTTGAATTGGCTTTAAATTCGCACTTGATAAAGTATCTTGAAATGTTTTTTGAAGTCTACCCCAAAGGTCGACTTCTCCATTTTGAATTGCTTTTTGTTGTTGTAGTTTAATAACGCATAAATCCCGAACCAAACTTTCTCTTGCCATGCTGTCAATTATAACCTTTGATTTCCATTCCGAGAATTTGCCTTCTAAAAACTGATATTCTTCGTAAGTAAAACCATATCCCCAAACTTTTATATACTTGTTCGAAATCCTTTTTGCTTTGGTTTCCGGGGTTTCTTCCGTATTTAAATCTTCATAATTACCGCTAAAAAGATAATCATCAAACGTTTTATTAATATATGGAACTAAATTGATTTTTGAAAGATAAGCATTCATACGATTTAACTGATTGGAGTTTTTTGAAGATTCAAAAAGTGATTCGCAAAAATATATATCAAGAAGCATACACATTCGCTTTATTGCTTTTTGTTCATCGCCGTCAAATTTCTCAAGATATTTGTTGTATATCTCGCCAACGCAATTTTTGCAAATAGTTAAAAGTCCGTCGTTGCCTTTGTATAGCATTGACCTTGTTGGTGTAAAAGCGTTGCTCTTTCTTCTGAATTCGTCACCGCAAACGGAACATCTATATTTTGTTTCTTTTTGTTTCATGAATTATCAGTACTTTTAGCAGCAGCTTTTAAAATTGAACCGGGTTTAAATACTACTTTCTTTCCTCCTTTTATTAAAATCGGTTTAAAGGTTCTTGGGTCAGTGCCTACCCGATCTTTAACTCGTTTTGTACTGATTTCAAAAAATCCGTGAATATTTATTTTTTCTCCCGAGGATACCGTTTCTATGATTAGCTCGCTTAAACTTTTTAAAATCTTTTCAGATTCACAGATCTTTAAATTTGCGTATTCGGCATATTTTCTTATGAATTGTTTTTTATTCATTTTCTGCCTACTCCTTTACTTTTATTTTTGTGCAAGAAAAATAGCTCTTCTTTGAGAGCTTATATCTTTACATCTTATATTGTAATCCATAAAATATGGACATCTAGGGACGAGTTTTGTTTTCTTTTCTGAAATATCTATATAACCGCTTTTTTAATCCGCTTGCTCTGTTTCCGCCGCCAATTTTAAAAGCTGTCTTTTCCCAACTAAAATTATTTATGTATCTATATGTTAAAATCATTCGGATAATCGGATCATCAACATTTTCAATATATTCTGTTATTTCTTCGCAAAGTTTCGTAAGAGTGTTTTTTGTATTTATTATTTTAATTACCGAATACCCGATTTTATCTGAAACACTTTTTGAAACAGGCATCCCTGTCAGTACACATGATTTGACTTCTGACAAAGACTGTAATTCAGCTAATCTCTCTTGGTACATCTTGATCTCTTTCTTTAAATCTCGAAGTCTCGAAAGTTGCTTGTTAGTCATTGAAAATCCAACCTTAATCTAAATATTTTAGTGCATATCATATTTAGATTTTATCAGTTAATTTGCAGGCATTCCTATATCTTATTTTACCGCATCGGTGCTTTTTTGTATCAGCAATATTGATTTTTAAAAGACAAATATTTCTATTTCTTGAAAGTTCTGTTTAATTTTTTATACTGATCCTTCATATTTTTGCTTATTTTCAGCAATCGTCCTACAGTTCTTCCACTATTTCCTTCCATATACAGTTCTATTGCCCGGCCTTTTAGCTCTTCCGGATACATCCTCTCTTTTTTTACGGGAGTATATGTTTTTCCGC
>JAFQTK010000003.1 GCA_017409065.1 bacterium | reverse complement strand
CGGTGGAAAGCAAAATAGGAACACCTTTTGCTCGTGTATATCTAAGTAGTTCATCATCGGTAAGCGAGGCAGATGCTATCTTATAGCACGGCGGATTAAATTGGTCAATGAAATCAACAGAATCTTTGTCCCAACAAGAAGCAAACCAAATAATACCAACTTTTTTACAATATTCATCAATCTCTTTATATTGTTCAAAAGAAAATTCCAATCCTCTCTTCAAATCTCCATTTGTATTTCCAAAAACACTTTCTCTTGGTGATGCAAGCTCTTCCTGTGAATAAACTTTCTCAACCGTTCTTTTTTGGAATTTTACAGCATTACAACCTGCTGCATTTGCAATATCTATCATCTTTTTAGCCAAATCGATATTACCGTTATGGTTAATACCAATTTCTGCAATTATAAACGTAGGTGACGCCTTTGACACCGTAAAATTGCTAATTTTAATTTCTTTCTGCATTGGAATCTCCAAAATCATCATATTTATCTATTAAATCATTCATCCAAGCCTCATCTTGCTTTGAAATCTGAACTGAGAGATTTGAACCTTTAGACTCCACAAGATTTTTATCAAATTCTTTAATCAAACTGATGCTGTTTTGTGTTGAACCTAAAACTAAATATTTACCGTTAATTTCTACAACATGCAAATTTTTATTAGCACCCAATGATTGAGATGAAATAACTTTAAACTTATTGGTTTCCAATTTTTGTGCATCCTTAACCAATTTTGCATTGTTAAAAACACTAAGTTTTTTGTATAGCCAAGCTGTCAGATAAATCATGCAAATTACTATCCCCAAAGAAACCATCGCTCTGACAATACCCGCTTCATGTATTGTACCTTGTGAAAGCATACTTTCCAACGGAATATCTGAAACAAAATCAGGTTCGTTTGGTGCTGATAAAGCAGACATTTTAGTAAAAAATAGACCTAATAAAACTAATCCTAAATTTTTCATAAAAAAATTTTACCACAATTCAAAAAAAAGCTCAAAAATGAAAATAAAATTCTCATTTTTGAGTCTTGGTTTTAGACTGAATTAGTTTGCGGAAATTTTTGATAACTTTATAAACTTTTTTGCTTCATTTATTGGAACAGCAAAGCCTATACCAATATTTGACTTATTGTTGTCAGGGTTATAAATTGACTGGCTTATGCCAATGACTTCTCCTGAAGCATTTACTAGAGGCCCGCCTGAACTTCCGGGATTAATTGCAGCATCTGTTTGAATTTTGTTTCTCTTGTAATCAATTCTTGAAACAATCCCAGTTGTTAAAGTACCGTTGAAGCCAAATGGGTTCCCAATTGCCAAAACTTTTTGACCGGTTTTAACATTTTCAGAATTTCCTAATGAAACTACCGATAATTCTTCCTCTGCATCAAATTTTAAAAGAGCCAAATCCTTATCCTCACTAACAATTGAAAGAATTTTTGCAGGATAAATTTTACCTGAAGATGTAGTTATTTCAATATTATCTGCACCTTCTATAACATGAGAACTTGTTAAAACTACACCATCTTTTCTCACGATACAGCCTGAACCTGTTGACACCCCATCCTTGAGTTCACAGTTCACGGAAACAATTGCAGGATTTATCTTTTCATAAACACTAATATTCACAATTTCTTCAGGGCAGTAGCCATTTTGCAAAAATGGTCGTGCATAACCGCTCAAACTCGTAGTACAAAGCATGCATAAAATTAATAGCCTAATAAAAAATTTTACTCTCATTTTGACCCCTCTGTTTTAATTGTATTAAAACATTTATTCTTATCAGAACAATCCTACAAAATATTTGCTTTATGCTTAATATGATTTTGCTTAAAAGTTCAAAAAATATTTATGTAAAAATAATAATTGTAAAATTATAAAAGAATGTAATTTGTAATCATGCCCCTTTTTGAAATATAATAAAATAAAGAGTGACTTGGGAATATTATGTTAGCATTAAAAAAAACTAATAATATCATAAGAGAGTTAGAAGCCGAGCTAGGGCATGATGCCGTTTTAAGCAGCATTGAAGATATCTACTGCTATACATATGACTCAAACTGTACCATAAAGCAAACTGAACATCCTATTGCTATTGCATTACCTGCTTCAATTGAAGATGTACAAAAGATAGCAAGATTTTGTACAAAGCACAATTTACCAATGGTAGCTCGTGGTGCAGGTACAAATCATGTTGGTGGGTGTGTTGCAAAAAAAGGTGGTATTATTATCCATTTTTCAAGAATGAATAAAATTCTTTCAATTTCTCCTGAAAATCTGAACATGATTGTGCAACCGGGTGCAACAGTCGGTGATATTCAGTCATTAGCAGAATCCCAAGGTCTATTCTACCCACCTGATCCGTCTAACTTGAAAGTTTCAACAATTGGCGGTGCTTTAGCATTGTCCTCAGGCGGACCTAGGGGGCTAAAGTATGGAACGGCTAAAGACTACATTTTAAATTTAAAAGTCGTACTTGCTGATGGTAGCTTGATTGAAACCGGCAGCAATTGTTCCAAAAACGTAACAGGATTTAACCTAACACAACTTTTTATAGGTTCAGAGGGAGTTTTAGGGCTGATTGTTGAAGCAACACTTAAACTTATACCAAAGCCACAGGCAAATAAGATACTGCTTGCATATTTTGACAGCATTGAGGATGCTTCTTGTGCCGTCAACAAGATTTTAGAGGCTGGAATTACTCCATCAGTTATTGATTTACTTGATAAGTTTACCACTCAAACAATAGAAGATTTTAAACCATCGGGTTTAAATACTTATAAAGAAGCTATGCTATTTATTGAATTGGATGGTTCAAAAAGTGCAATTTCTGAGGATGAAGCATATATAGTAAATTTATTAAAAGATGCTGAATTTGAAAGAATCACCTCAGAACAACAAGCACAAACATTTTGGACTGCTCGTCGTGCTGCATTTGGTGCTATTTCTAAGCTTAAAGGCAACGTGATAACAGAAGATGTCGCAGTACCACGCACTCAAATTCCTACTTTAGTTAAAGGTATAAAACAAATCAATGAAAAATATAACCTAACAGCAAGTATAATGGGACACGCAGGGGATGGAAACATTCACCCTAATTATGCCCTAAATTTTGACGATATGGACGAAATGTCACGTTTTTACAAAGCAAAAAACGAATTATTCAAATTAGCACTTTCTTTGGGTGGGACATTATCCGGAGAACATGGAATCGGGTTTGAAAAAGCAAATTACTTAAATTGTGCATTGGGTAGCAGAGTTTATGACATATCAAAACAAATAAAAAAACTTTTTGATCCAAAAAATTTAATGAATCCTGAAAAATTATTTATAGAGTAGATGAAAGAATTAAAGAAAAAACTAATAACACATATACTAAAAGAAGGTATAGATTTACGAACCGATACTAAAGCACGGGGAAATCTCGGTCTTTATTCGGAAAACAGAATCGACATACATAAAAAACTTCCTGACAATAAATTCATAGAAGTACTTTTGCACGAATACGCCCACGTCACGCATAAAAAATTAGAAAACGACATGGCAAAGACCGGCGGACATCTCGAAATATTGTTTGATACAGATGATGTCGACATTATCAAACAAGAACTCTTAAAAGTAACTAAGTTTGTTGACGAAAATGCCCTCCTTCTTAAGTTTGAAGCTAAAAAATACGCTTACAAAATTAAAATAAAAGCATACGAAAATATTATAAAAAACGACTATCCTAATTTTATGAAGAGTAAGCCTTTTCCTGAATTTGAAAAATATATAAAAAAATCAGATGCAAGATTTTTGCTAAAATACGATAAAGTTAGACTGGTTACACCATTTTTACGCCGTGAAAAATACTACTCGATAGACACAATAGAGCAAGATTTTCCAAAGATGCCACGAGGATTTTCTCTGTACATAAAAATTTGTTCTTTAACAAGAAAATCAAGAAATATACAAAAAAGAAAAAACAAATTAAAGAAATATTACGAAAAACCATCGGAACTTTTTGCAAGATTTATACAGGCTCT
>JAFQTK010000029.1 GCA_017409065.1 bacterium | reverse complement strand
TTATAAATTCTTTCATAATAAACTTTTGTATCAGCGTGTGATAAATTATTGATTAATAATTTAACGTCTGCTGGAGTAGATGGGTTTTCAGTTTTTACTTTAACCGCACCTAATTCCATTAACTCTTTAAAAGTTTTTGCATCAACATCATTATTTACAAATACAACTAAGCTTTGAACAAATTGGTCTATTGCATCCATATCATTTGAATCAATGCTATTTAATGTATCTAATAATGCCATTACAATTTCGATTAATCCTAATCTTGATTTATTTAAGGCATATTCAAAAATAGGTATCTTCTTTAATGCGTGTGGTGCTATAAAATTAACTTCAAACTTGCCACAATCGCCTTTAATTGAATAAACTTTATCTTTTGTATAAATAGTACCAACTTTATTTCCATCGTCTGTAGTGTAATAAGTAACGCCAAATAAAGGTTTGTTTCCTAACCCGTTGTTATAAACAATGAATGATTGTCTTGGGTCTAAATCATATATACTAAAAGGGCTTTCTTCGTTATCTTTTTCGGCTAATATCATACGAGGAGCTACGCCACATATATATAACCATTCCGCTAAGTCACTATCTTTTACTTGCTTGTTTTCTGCAGTCATATAACTGTTAAGCACTAAGATTTCATCATTAGCAACATCGCCTCTTTGTACATATTGAATTGGATCGCCAAATACATAACCCTTTTTGAATTCAACAATAAAGTAAGCATTATTTTCTAAAACTTTATGATTTATATTTTCTCGAACTACTTTTACTTTATTAAGGATTTCTTGTTTTCCTTTGTAATAATCGTAAAGGTAATCTATGTCCCTTATGTTTGCTTCGTGTACATTAAATTTATCTGACAATATTTCTGCAATTGTCTTTTCATTTATTTCATCAGCTGTATAGTCTGACAAAATCATTTGTCTACCATATAATCTCTTTTTGGCTTGAGTATCTTTTACGTATTGTTCCATTATATTAACTCCTGTTTTGTCTTCCTAAATAAAAAATAGGAACATAACTACTAATCAATCATCTCTGACAATCGGTAGTTATGCTCCACACCAAAGCAAGATAAAACGAGGGATTATCATTTTATCTTTCTTTTAATAATCATATTATTAAAGATTTGTCAACCTTTAGTCTACACTAAATCCCATATTCTCTCCTGTCTATTGGAATTGGCTTGCTCATTCGTCCTTTTTGTATAATAGTTTCGCTTGCAAATAGAGCAACAGAGTCGTTTGCATCATCGTGCTTATTCTTAAAATCAAACGAATAAGTAGTAAAATCTTTCATAAATCGACCATATTCTGTATTTGGGTTATAGTCAGATTTATTTTTAAATAAAATCATTCTTTTGACTACATCTCTAGTATCACCAATTCTCAACTCTTTATTTTTTGTGTTGTATTTTTCTCTTATTACACAATGTAAATAACCTTTTGCCTCTAATCGTTCTTCTAATACTGTTTTTAAAGATGTATCTGTATTATTTTCAATTACGAAATCAGTTACATTGTAATCTATTATTTTGTTTACAATTTCGTCATATAATGAGGTCATCGGTTTTCGTTTAAATAAACAGTCTACAAAATAAAACTTTCCGTCATTTGCAGGAACAAATATTGGCATAGAGGCATTATCTCCACCTCGACGAGGCGTATCAAGTGACGCAAAACAATAATCAGGGTATGCTGGTGTACCATCTTCATTTAAAGGTAATTTGTCATAATGCTGTAATAGTTCGTCTGCAAATTCTAAACCACTTGGAGCAATAGGGTCTTGTTGATAAACACACTGAAATAAATAAGGATCTGTTGTATCTCGTATTTCTCTCGCTTCTTCAGTCGTATATGCATCAGGACAAGTTGATTCATCATTTTCATCTAACAACGGAACTCTAATTACGATTGTTGAACCATCTTCGCTTTCCCAAGTGTATTTGAATTTTTTGCTAGGAACTAAAGGAGATATTTTTTCTCTATCTTCTCTTACTCGGTTTAAAATATCTTCAGGAGACCACATTGTTCCTAAAAACACATACTTTGTATTATTTCCGTCTTTACGGTTAAACCATTCCGTTTTCCATTTATTGTAATAAGCTTGGTGTATAGCGCTATTTGAGGCTTCTTCAGCACCTTTAGTCATATCATCGAATATAATCGTCTTGTTCGCACGTACTCCAGTAGTACCACCATCTCTTGTTCTTGAAATGTGAGATGTAAGTACATTGGCATTTTTTATTTTCCAATCAGATTCTTTTTCTTTTTCAAATGGTTTGCCTTTATATATTTTGTAATGTTTAAACACATCTGAAAAGTTTGGGGACGAAATTAAATCTTTAATACTTCTACTGAATCCTAAAACCAATTCTTCGTTATAAGATAATCTTAGGTTGGAATTATTTATATCTCTACCATAAGTCCACGCAGTATAATAATTGGCACTAAATGATTTTCCTGCTGATGGAAAGAACGATGCGATTACATATTTTAATTTCGGATCAGTATCTAATCGGTTTAATGCGTCAATAAAAGGCAATAATACATCTCGTCTTTTAGATAAAACTCTATTAGATTTTTCAAATTCCATATAATCTATAAAACACTCTAAATCCCTATTACCGCAGAATGCATATAGTCTTTTATAAAAGTCAAAGAAGTCTGACATATATTCTACCTCAGACTTATCTATTAATTGTTCAAATACTGGAATTAATTTTGTTTTTGCATATCGTGTAGCACTTAATTCGTCTTCTTGAAACCACGCATCTAAAACTTGCATAGTATTGCTACACCATTGTAATTTCATACTATCAGAATGTTTACCTTTTAAAACATCGATAATATCATCTATTGTTTCTTCGTAATAATCTTGCTTTGGCAGTTTTTTTAAAGTGATTTTATCACCTTTTTTTATTTCTGCCATTTGGTATTAATACTCCATTCGTTTTGTTGTATAAACTACTTTTTTCTTGTTACATTTGGTGCATTTATATGTATGTTTATATGTGTATTGGTTTTTATTTGCGTCAGAATTCATTTCATTTCGTCTGACTAATTCATATTTATGAAAATGAGGTAATGTCATAGTGTTAATTCCTTTTGAAAATCCATCGTATTAGTTCTATTACTATTGCTGAACCAAATCCATGCCAAAATGTCCAAGTGTATTCTATGTTAAATAAATGCAGTATCAAATTACCTATTCCCCATAAAACTAAAGCGTCTATACTCCATACTGCAAATAAGGCAACTGCTATAACAATAACTGCGCCTACGAGTATCATTATTTTTTTCATTGATTTCTTACTCTTTTCTTTAAATCTTCTATTTCTCTTTTTGTTTTTAATTCTTGTGGTTGTTCTACCATATTACATAAAGTATCATCAGGCAAACCTAAAGCTTTTTCCCAAGAAATTAGCGTTCTTATTCCTAATGGTTTATTAATGTCATTAAGATAATTGCTTACATTTTGTTTCCTTGTAATACTTTTTATGCCTGCTTGTTTTTTTACTTTATTAATTTCTTCAGTGAACTTTGTAATTGACCAGTTTTTCTTTTGTAATATTTTTTTGATAAAGTCTTCTACACTAATCATAAGAAACTACATCACCGCACTCAGGACAACAAAATATTGCATTTCCTTCCGTGTTTTTTATTACTCTACAAGCTTCTTCTTCAGTAAACGTCTTATTACACTTCGAGCAATCGTACACACTAACTGATAAATCCTCAAACCAGTCTTGATAAGGAAAACTAGGGAACATTCTTTTTAAATATTCTTTCCCGCCATCAACGGCTATTTTGCCACATTTACAAGTTTTATAATCGTGTACGTGTACACTTTCAATAATGTCTCCGCATGTTTTACATCTTGCTTTATTACATAAAATTCTTTTACTCATTTGAATTAATCCATCTCCATTTACTATCTTTAAAATCTTCAAAGAGGTCTATTAAAGCTCTACTGCCCCTTAGGCATATAAAAGGGTTCATAGTAAAATAGAAGGAACGATTGTCATTCGCCCTCCTATGTTTATGAATAATATCTTCCTCTATAAGTCTATTAATTAATTTCTTAGCAGTAGCAGAACTAATACCACAGATTTTAGATATGTCCGTGGATGTTTTTATTGGTCTACCATTATTCCATTCTATTCTGCCGTCTTGATAAGACACATATTGAAACAATTTACAGACTGGCAATAAGTCTTTATCAAATAGACTCAAAGCAATATCATTAACCTTAACAAATGCACTGCTGATTTTAACAGTATCGGTTAAATGCTTTACAGAATTTCTTCTTGTTACTCTATCGCCTTTATCTAAAATCGCATAAGTTTGGTTGCTTTTGACAGTATCAATAACCGTACCATCATCATAAGCAATTACAATGCATTTTGCATCGTCATCAATCATTATTGTACTTCTATCTTTATTGGAACAATGCTTTCAGGTTTAAATACAATTTCGTAGTCATATCTCGAAACTTCGCTATATTCTAATTGCTCTACTACATATGTAGTTTCTGCTGATTTGTATAAAAAGTGTTTTTGATATTTATCTTCTCCGACTTTACAAATAACTTCTAATTCATTGCTTGCGTTATCAGCAATAGAACAATTACCAGTTATCGTAAATAAATAATCATTACTTCTCAGATTCATAAAAGTAATTCTTCTTTTTACTTTAAAACTATCTGCCTCTTTACTAACATTATGAGATGCAATCTCGCTATCTCTCATACATCCAGTAGCAAATATACTTATTAAAAATATTGAAACTATAATTAATATTTTTTTCATTATTTATTCTCCTCTTTTGAATCATTTTCTATTTTTTCAAAGATTTCTTTTAATCCTTTATGAGCAAAATCTTTAATAACAATATCTTTGTTTCCAATGCCAATTGTCATTGTACCATTTGTTATTGTCATTCCTTGAAAATCTTCCCCGTATAATTCAAATGCTCTATCAGCGACTTGTTTTTCTGTTGTCACATTTATTCTCCTCTGTCAAAATGTTCTCTTAATTGACCATTTTTCATTCTTACATATTTCGAAATGATGTCTTTATAGTTAATTACAAAACCTTCAACATTTCTTTTTACTTTTTCACTATATTTAGTATAAACACTATCTAAATGTTCTTTGTTTGGTATTACGTTAAGTTCCATTACTTCAGGTACTATTCCAATGCATTTAGGTATTATTTGACTTTGAAATGGGTAAATAAATAATTTGTGATCATACATAAGATTGTATAAAGTAAAATCATCATTTACATTAGCCTTGGCGAACATATAGAATCTCTTGTCAAACTCATCTACAGGGTATTTTAATTGACCCATACCAAGCCATTCGCCACAAATAGCACTATTATTATGCAAATCATTGAATACATCTTTATTATCAACTAACCATTGATATAAGCCTTTATACATAATGCTTTTTGCAGCTTCCATTTCATCTAAACTAAATATTGTTTTTCTTTGAGCAATATATATTTTTTCTTCTTTTTTAAATATGACCATATTGCTTCCGTCTAATTTTTCAGTAATATACACCTTATCTCCTTCACAACTTAATCGTTTAGTCTTTGGGTATATTTCTTTTTTTAACACGTTTATCTTCCTTTAGTATATTTTTCTTAATTCTAATGTTACATCTGGCGGAGACGAAATGCACGAACGATATGACCCGTCTATGCAAGTATAGTCGCACGTGTGGTGTTCTACCTCAATAGAATTTATATAAAATTTCATTTTTTGACCAAATAATTCTAACTCAACTATATTGTCAGTTATAAAACCTTGCTTATTTACGTGATATTCTGTACCACAATAATCACATATTGCTTTGCCACTATAAGGCTCATAGTGTATAGGAGCACCACAATTTTTGCAATTTGTTCTATATTCACTATTCTTCATAGTCCTCTAACTCCTCTAATGAAAAGCCTATATTTTCATATGCCTCATCCAAGGTCTTATAATCAACCATAGGTTTGTTTTCTGAATGTATAAAACAATCATACACATCATCAATTTTATAATGCTTTTCTATAAGATTATATAAGTTCCATAGACAATGACCATCTTCGTAATATTCATTAGCTAATACAATGTAATCATTGTCTATCTTTGTTCCAAACTCGGCTAAAATCTTATCAATTATAGTTTCATCTTTTTCTTTTGTTATATTTAATAAAGCATCTTTAGTCTTCTTGTAATCAAATCTATGTAAATCAATACTGACACCCATAATTAAGCCTCTTTTTCGTCTTTATAATCTATTTTTACACATTGATACGCTAATACTACTTCATAATCCTTACTCATAGAATTCCAATAACGAGAATTCCATTTACCATCTTTGTTTCTGCGGATCACTTTAAATCCTTTAGCAGTAAAACCTACGACTTTGCCTAAAATCAAATCTGCATAAGGATTTCTTGCGAATGCAACATAATCCCCAATAGTTACTGCGTTACCTAAAAAATCCATATTATTTCTCCTACATTGGCACGAAAGAAGGCGCTAATCCCATTACTGCTAATAAGTATAGCTTTACTTCTTC
>JAFQTK010000028.1 GCA_017409065.1 bacterium | reverse complement strand
GTAAACGATAACTTTTGAATCTCTACCATGTGCCATGATAGTACCTTCAACAGTTGCTTTTTCAACATATGGTTGACCAACTTTTGATTTTTTACCGTTAACCAACATTACAACTTTATCAAAAACTACTTTTGAATCTTTTGCATCTTCAAGAAGCTCGATATCAATATATCTTCCTTCTTCCATCGGGTACTGTTTTCCGCCAGTTTCTACTATTGCGTACATTTTTTTATCCTTTCATTTTTTAAGGGATTGCAGCTTTTATTCAAGCATTTAGGGACAATCAACCTATCTAATACAAGTATATTTAATCTAACCCAGACAAATAGCGTTGTCAATCATGTTTAGGGCAAAATATTGCGATTGTTTAAGCCAAATTGAACAAGGCAAAATTATATGTTAAATTGAATTAAGATATGAGAAAATTTACTTACTTACAACAAAGCTTAAATAAAGGTCACATTGCTCGGTGGTCTGCAAATTGTATGCCACTTAAAATTTATATCGCACCGTGCAAATTCTACTCTGTTGCACACGAAGCTGACAAATACCATCAAATGGTATTAAGGGCTTTGCGTGAATGGGAAAGAGTTTCAAAAGGAATTATAAAATTCAGAGTAGTAAATAATTTGTACGATTCTCAAATCAATTTAACATGGAGAAGAGTAAACAGGGAATCTCTCGGTAATTGCACTTGGAACCATGACGACTCATTTCGTTACTATTCTGCGGAAGTAGAAATAGGCATATCTGATGGCTATGTTTGTCAAAAATATATGCACGAAGACGAAGTTTACCACACAATCGTACACGAAATAGGTCACGCAATAGGGCTTGGTCATAGTCCGTTCTCTAACGACATAATGTATGTCCCGCATAAATACGGTGTAACAAATATAGGACAAGGCGACATCCAAACCTTGCTTTGGCTTTACAGGCTTCCTCACGGGGCTACCCCAAAAGAAGTTGCCACAAAATACTCATTAGCCACAGCTGATTTAGACGAAATCATTTTAAAAATATCAAACAAAGAAGCTACTTCTCAATTCGAGAATGTAAAAAATTCAATAAACATTCCTCAAAAAGACCTACTGGAAGAACAACAAAATATAGCCGACTTAAAAAAATATATGTTCAGCTTGCAAGGTGTACAAATATCAAAAGACGCACAAGAATTTTTCAAAAAAACTCAAATGGAAAATAACAAAAAGGACAAATAGTGAGGAAACTAAAAGCACAACAAATTACTGAATTTATGCTTGCCGCACCGCTTTTAATTATGTTTTTTGTGGTTCTTACTGAATATGCGTTTGCTTTTAATTCAAATATTGTTTTCACCAATGCTCTTAAATCAAGCATTTCCGCATACATAAACTTGATAGACACAGATAAAACAACTGCCGATTACCAAGAAGCCATAACTAATTACGTTCGAACAGATATGCAGAATAACAGGATTCCAAATGTTGCCTCACTCAACGTCAATCTAATCAATGTGAACAACACACCTGTCGTAATCGGAAGTTATACATATAGACCAGGCTTCACTTTTGTATTTTTACCGGCATTAAGAGAAATAAGAATGCAATCCGCATCAGTTTTTTCAATACCAATACAAAATTTTAACGGATATCAAACAGGAATAAGCACTGCCCAACTAAATTTATTAGGTGCAGCACCCGCAGGAGAACCCTAATGACTCGTCAATTTAAAAAACTTAAAGCAAGTGTACTGGTTTCCGTTATAGCCTTATTTGCCGTATTTTTTATTTTTTGCGGCTTTGCAATTGATTTTTCAATGATTGTAGCTACACGCTCACAACTACAAAATGCCGTAGAAACAGCTACACTTTCAGCAGTTAGCGAAATTCCATCAGGCAATGCCGAAAATACTGCCAGAGAAATATTTTCATATTCAAGAGTTAACCTAATAAGACAAGCTAGAATTACAAACATTGAACTAAAAGCATCTCAAAACGCAATGCTCGTAGAAGCCAGCACACCCGCTCAAATTTATTTTTTAAGTGCTTTAGGCATAAATTTTATAGAAATTCAAGCTCGTGCCGCAGCCAAAATACAAGAATCAAACGTAGCTCCTGACACGGATTTCGCTATTGCTAATCAATTACAATTTACCGCACCAAATATAATTTTTAATAAAACAGGAAATGAAATAAGAATCACCAGAACTCCTGAAACTTCTGAATATTTAACATATGTAGGGTTAAATGACAGCATAAATGAAACAAAATGGGTTGAAATAACCTGTGCAAGTAATGATGCAACAGCCGAAGTCCAAGAGTTTGACATAAATGCCGAATGTGTAAGAAATAATAATGGCGACATTTCTGCCGCCAAATTCATTCGTGTAATAAATAATAACTCCTTAACTCCGCTAGAGGTTGAACTTTCACTGATAAATATCTCTAAATTAATCAGGGTTAAAGATTACAACCTCTTATAAAATTATTCAGATAATAATTGCTGAAGTTCAACATCAGGTTTGCCAAGAACTCTTACAAGTTCTAAAACCGAAGCTTTCATCTGACATTTTTGAGAACTTCCGTTAAAAAAGTCTGCATAAAAACATCCGTCACAAACACAACCTCTTTTATAACACTCAAGAGCTGTATTGGTCCATCTTCTAACAGCTACGGCTCTGCCCATATCTCTGCTTCTTAACACTTTTATATTTCCTCCCGATTAAACTCAATGTTTATAGACAAAAGTCTAAAATCCCATTAAATTAATAATTTTCCCCACGCCATGCCTTGTAAAATCAACCTCAACACGGCTTTAATTTTAATTATAATGATAAACACTACATTTACAAGTCAATCATGAAGAAATATTACAAAGCCCGAACGTACCACCAATAGGGATATACAGCGGTCAAACAAGTTCTAATCATGCATAAACACATGCTTTTGCCCTAAAGACCGCATGAAAACATGCACAGCACATGCATTTACATGGATTTCTTGATTTTTAAGAATTGTAACAAATATGTTTTTTTGCAGAAAATTGTTTAGAATTTAGCTTGGGTGATTAGATTTTTTGAATTGAACAAATAAAGAATTAAGTCAAGAAATATTTTTACTTTGTAAAACTTTATAAAATTTTGTTTAGATTGTTAAATATTTTGTGATTTCACACCGCATTTGTGCTAAATTCAATAATAATCAACGAGTTTGTTGATGGATAAGCGTTTTGACACAAGCAATAATAAGAGTCAAGGAGATTAAGATGTCACAATACTTGAGCAAAGAAGAAATTAGACAATGGAGAAGCTCACTGGAAAAAATCACTTTAGAGGAATTTGCTGCTAGACTTGGGAAGGTTATTAATGAAGAAAAAGAAACACGTGACATTGTAGATATCGTGTTAGAAAAAGATCCGTTATTGGTTCACGAAAATTATAAAGTTAAAACAGAAAAAATTACGTCAATCGCTCAAAAAGCAATTTCAAAAGAAAGAGAAATAACAACAGTCAGAGCGGAAATGAAAGCAGTAAATGCAATTAAAGAAGCAAGAAGACAAGCTGCTGAAAATAAAAAACCTCCTTTGCCGTTGGAAGATATTATAAGTAAAGAAGTTAAAGAAGATATTAAAGCACAAAAGGCTGCAAGAGAAGCAAGAGCAGCTAAAAGAGAAGCTAGAGTTGAAGTAAAAATTGAAAACATAAATGATGGAAATTTAAAAGTTACTTTCAAAAAACCTTTAACAGAAAGAGAACAAATGGTATTTAATCATTTTCTTGAACACAAAAACTCTATCGTTTATGCTAAAGATTTGGCTGCATTACTTGATTTACCTAGAGATTATGTTTACAAATACATTAAAAATCTTAGAAACAAAATTGAAGAAGATGCCCTTGAAAATGCAAGCAATGGCGGATATGTATTGAAAGCATAATTATAGGTAATATAAATGGCTGAAAACACAGAAAAGAAAACGATAAAGGTTGCGTTCCCTCATATGGGAACTGTTTCGATAGCGTGGGCTGCGGCTTTAAGAAAAATAGGAGTGGAGCCTTTTGTTCCGCCTTACACAAGCAAAAAAACTCTTTCATTGGGGACTAAAAATAGCCCTGAAGCAATTTGTTTACCATACAAACTTATTTTGGGGAATTTTATAGAAGCTATTGAAGGTGGAACTGATTATGTTGCTATGATTACATCACCCGGTATTTGTAGACTTGGTGAATATGGCAGCAGCATAAAGCACGCACTCGCTGATTTGGGTTATGAAGCAAATTACATTGAATTACAGCTTTATGACGGATTTAAAGGAATGTATCGTTTTTTAAATGATATTAGCACAACAAAAAATCCGATTGACATCATAAAAGCCATAAATATTGCGGTAAGAAAAGTTTTTGTTTTAGACAGATTAGAAAAAACTTTGTCCTATTATAGAGCAAGAGAAGTAGTTGCGGGTTCGGCTGAAAAAGCGTTTAACAGAGCGTTAAAAATTGTTGATGAAGCAAATTCTACACGAGAACTTGCTAAAGCTAAAAAGAAAGCTATCGAAGAAATTCGTAAAACAAAAATAGAAAAAAACAGAGATATTCTTTATGTTGATTTAACAGGTGAAATTTTCTTAGTTTTAGACTATTTTTCAAACCAAAATATCGAACGTGAACTTGGAAAAATGGGAGTCCAAACTCGTAGAACTTTAACTATTTCAAGCTTTTTAAAAGATGCAATTATTCCTAAATTTTTCAAAAAAGGTGAAACCCATTTGGAACGTTCTTTTAGACTTGCCAAACCATATCTTAAACGTGATATAGGTGGAGATGCCTTGGAATGTATTTCTGACGTAATGTTTGCAAACAAACAAGGTAAAGACGGGATAATTCATATCAGTCCTTTTACTTGCATGCCTGAAATTATTTCACAAAATATATTCCCATCAATGAGAGAAGATTGTGAAATCCCAATTCTAACATTGATTATGGATGAACAAACAGGCAAGGCAGGTTATTTGACAAGATTAGAAGCATTTGTTGATTTAATGCGACGCAAAAAACGTAAAAAAGAAGCAGAAAGACAAACCAAAAGACAGAAAAAAGAAAAGGTTAATGTATAAGAGATGAGGGTGATTTAATCACCCTCATTTTCTTCTTTCTTCCAAGTGGCAAAGATACCAATTATTATTGCCAAAGCTATCAATAAATTTTTCTTCAAAGAGGCATTTTTGCTAATTTTAAATTCCAAATTAATACGCTCAACAGTACCATAATCTAAATTCCAAGTATGAGTATAGGCACCACCGATTTGTTTAATTTCATCTGCATTAGAAACTTTTGCTTTTACAGGAATAGTTATATTTAGTTTTATACCCATAAATTCCTGTCCTTGAGGCGATTTAGGAAACTGCAAGGTGTTTCCGTCTTTACCCTTACTTAAATCCAAGTCAGTATCAATTTCGTAATATCTTGCGGTTTTTCTGTCAATAATAGACAAAAATTGCGAATTTATCCCCATTTTACTATGTAATTGGCTCTTATTTTTTTCAAATTCCTCCACATATTTATCATAGTCAGACAAATCAATTAACGGAGAATAAGCTCTCATCCCATCATAGCCAAACTCCGAAACAGTTTCAACTCGTCCGCCGGCATCTTCTACTTTCTTCTGACTTTGTTTAACGTTTTCTTTAACCATTCTTTTTATAATAGGACAACCAGATTTGTTCTCCATAGCAAACATAATAGACTGTTCCAGAGTATTGTTTTCATGGAATCTCATATCGGTTTCCAATTTTATAAACGGATCAGCATTAGCTGCCAACGCTAAAAACGGCATTACTAATAACATTAATAATATTTTTTTCATACTTCTCCTAAACATAATTCAATAAGTACTATACGACAATAATACAATGTTACAAAAAATTTAACTATCCTCTGTACATATTAAAATTAGAAATAAAATATTATTTTATCAAAGCTTGAACTTCTTTAAAATACGGATTTTTAGATGACTTTAAAAGTTCAAATAATACAATTTCAACACAAGTAATATTAACACCTTTTTGTCGCATTAATTCAACACCTGTTTTAAATTCATATTTATTTCTTGAAGCAGAAGCATCTGCAACAAGATAAACCTCAAAACCTTTGCTCAATAAATCAATAGCTGTTTGATAAACACAAATATGTGCTTCTATTCCGCAGAGAATAACTTTCTTTTTTCCTTTAGCCTGAAGAACATTTTCAAATCCTTCTTCCTTTAAAACAGAAAAAGCCGTTTTTTCAAAATAAGTAGTATTTTCACTCAATACATCTTTCAACGGTTGAATAGTATTCCCCAACCCCTTTGGATATTGCTCCGTGACAATAGTATCAACACCTAAAACATTTGCAGTCTTTGCCAAAGCACAAGATTTTCGAACAATTGTATCCTTCTCTAACATCCCAACCAAACGTTCTTGAATGTCTATTATTAAAAGAACTGAATTTTCTGTATTTAACATTATTCTACCTTCAACTTAAATTAATCTTTTATATAACTTTGATACTCTTTGACAAAATTAACCAAAAGTTCAGTCAATTTAGCATTATCCAACTCGTTTAAATCGAGGCTAATACGCTCTTTTGGTAAAAGTCCCACAAAATTATGGAAAATATCAATATTAATCTTGGCAAATCCCGGATATGTAATTTTAAACTTACTTTCGTGTTCACCTGATTTTAAAACAAAAATACTTTGTGATTCGTTAGATGAATGCTCAATAGTAGTGCGGAACAATCTATCTTCCCAAATTTGTTGAACTTGATAAAACGTCGGAGTAATAACATTTTCTAATTTTTTCAGAAAAGCAGCTTGGAAAAATTTGAAATTTTTTTGTCCTGAATTTTCACTATCCAACCAATTCATTGGTTCTGTAAATTCGTTAGCATCATAAACAACAATTGAATTTCCCAAATCCAAAGCTTCCAAAAGTGCTTTAGACACATTTTTTTCTATTTCTTCAAAAGATAGTGTGTCTATTTCACAAGCACCAACACTAATTGAATACCCTTCGTTCAATTCTTTTTTTATACGCTCATAAACTTGCAAACAGCCTTGTGCTGAAGTCTTTGGCAATAAGACATAATACTTATCTTCACCACAAAATCCAATGATATCTCGATTTCTAGTACAATTTTTTATAACTGACCCCAACAAAGATGGAGTAAGTATAGTTTTACATCTTATATCTGCGGCAATTGCCATAAATACAGCTGTCTGAGAATACTTTTGAAGATTTTGAATTTCATTTGCAAAAACTTTTGCACTATATTCTTTCAAATAAAAACCTGAATCTTCTTGTAAAACTTTTAATTCTGTCAAAAGTTTCTTCTTTGATAAAATATCCTTCAACAATTCATTTTTTTGCATACATAAAATTACACGCATAAGAATTTCGCCATCAGAATTTTTCAAAGAAACAAAATCATCTACACCTGCATCAAAACCACTCAACACAAAATCTTCGTTTAATTCATCCGATACCAATAAAATCAAAGTATTATACTCTATCGCAGTAGGTTTGATTTCTTTAACAAATGAAAAAATATCAGGGTTATTAGACTTTGAAAAAAGTATTAAAACATCAGGCGTATTGCTTTCAATTTCAAAAATTGCATCTTTTTCATAGCCAATTTTAATCGAATCAACTTCACGCAAAGTAGAAAGCTTAACTCTAAGCATCTTAGCGATAATTTCATCATCACAAATAATTACTATACTATTCGAAGCCATAAAAAATCCTTTTCAACGTATAAATTATATCTTTAATTTTAAGATATGTAAAGGGAATAAAAACTATTCATGCAAAAAAATCTTTTTACCGGTATTAAATAAAAAACATTGCAATAAAGGTTAATCATGAAAATTCAAACAATATCCCCCAACTACACAAACTATAAAATTAATAACACATCAAAAACAAACACTACTCAACAGGTTACATACAAAAATATACCGCTTTCAAATGCTTACTATAAACCATTTTTTGGCAGTGGAAACCATTATAACTCTTCAATTCAAGATTTTTTGAATAACGAGAATTACAACGACAATATCAAAGATAAACTAAAAAATTTACTTAAAATCAAACACTTTAAAACCGCAGCCATGGCTATGAAAGAAGAAGATATTGCTAATTTCGTTGAAAATTCAATGTTTTTTGAACCTGTTTTTGAAGATTTACTTAAGGGCAAATACGTTGCAATATTTGAAAATAGCGAAATTGAAAAACCTATTTTTGACCTAGAATCCATTGCAAAATACAACAAAAAACACATAGAAAAACCAAAAAACTTAAACCAAGAATTTGAGGAAAACTGGTTAGCAATAAATTTCTTGGCACAGATGAAAATTCGTAAATTAGATAAATTATCAACGCCAATACAATTCCCCATAATGATAAATGGGGAAACGATTGTCACTACTATTAAATACAAGCCCTCAGCTAAAACTGACTATAACAAACTTAACTTGAAAATTTCAAAAAAAGAATTTGAAAGAATTAAAAATGCAGCTCCGGAAACAGAACTAAAAAAACTACTGGAATCAAATTCTCTGGATAATGCTAAAAAGAAAACATTATGGGAATTAACACAAATTCCATTTTTTAATGCAGCAGTAAACAATTTATCAGAAGAAGAAATAAAAGATATTGTCGACTATGTTGAACTAAATAAAGCATTTTTAACAGAAATGTTAAAAGGCAATATCACAATAAAAGATACAGCAACAAAAGAAGATAAACCTCTTTTGGATATGCCCAAAATTGCCATTAATAACCAAGTTAACCCCAATAACCAAATATCTCTATACGATGAATTTTTAACCAATGACTTATTCTCAAACATAATGAACAGATGCCGTTTGGAAAAATCTCTAAAAGGGCAATATCCTTTATTCTTTACTGCACACGACCAAACAGGAAAAATTCTTGGGGCCCCAACCAAAATAAAAACAATAGAAGAGGCTAAACAAGCAATAGAATTTATACAAAATAATGAAAAATTACACAAAATATTTCCCTACGTCATAGTTTTTGAAAATGATTTAAATCAAGTGGAAAAAGAATTGCATATTGGAGAAAAATCACTGACAAAAGCCGAACAAGAAAAACTCTTCAATGCAAAACTTGGCCCGACCCCAAAATCATTTATGAACTACTTACAAAATCCGGATCATAGTCAATCAGAGAAAAAAATTGCATACAATTTAAGCGAAAAACCATATATTAATGAACTTATGAAAAATTCAAAAGAATGTGACGTTGCAGACTTAGTATTCTTAAAACAAACTTACTCTAAAACTCTAAACGATATTTTTTCAGGAAAAACTAAAATTGTAGAAGCCAATAATGAATATCAAGCTAAACCATTAATCAATCTTGAAGAAATGGTTCTTAAAGGAACAGAACTTAATGAAGTTATGTCATTCGGGACATTTGCCTATGATTTATGCAAAGAAATTGGCAACAGCAAAAAAGAAATAGGCAAAAATTTAGCCAAAATTTCTTATCAAAAACTATTTGACGGTGCAGCCATAACAGCTCAAACAATTGACGGGGAATTAAAAACTACTTATAAATGCAAAACTTTACCAAATTCAATTAAAGAATATTTAAATAAAGACCCAAATAATCAAAAGTTTTCTTTATATCTCGGAATCCAAGAAGAGTAGAATTTTTTTGAGTCCATCAAATAAACATACCAGAAAGGATTATTATGAAAATTCAATGTTTTGATAAAAACTATGATAACTCCATAATTAAAAACAACTTTAAAAAACAAGAAAAAACTATCAATACATACAAAAATTTACCACTATCAAACCATTGTTATAAACCTTTTTTTGGTAGTAACGAAAATTTCGAAAAAAATCTTAATATACATCAAAAACCGTTAAGAACCAAAGATTTTCAGCCAGAAGAAAAAACTATAAAAGAAATGAATATAGCTGAATTTGATAAAAACACAATATTATCTGACCATATCTATAAAAGTATTCCCTCCGAAAAAATAAAAAACAAAAATTCAATCATCAAATGTTCTGTACAAGAACCAACCAGCTTGGCTCAACTCCCAACAAAAAATGTTTCTACCGGAACATTTATAAATTTTTCAGATGGCTTGTTAAAATATCCATCGGTAGCATCAACGGAGTTATCTACCAAACAAAATTTAATTAAAGCTTTTCACAAAGAGAAAATTTCAAAAGAAGAATTAGAGGCTATACAAAATGCTAAACCATCCCCAAAAATAAAAAAACTTTTAGATTCAAATTCAATTGATAAAAACACAAAGAAATTCATCTGGGAATTAACAGAAATTCCGTTTTTTAATGCGGCAACTGATAACTTAAGAGAAGAACAGTTGATGGCTATGATTAGAGTTTTTGAAAATAAGAAAGACCGAATCTTTTGGACAGAAATGTTGAAAGGAAACATCATAATACAAAATACATATACGCAAGAAAGTAGACCTATCTTAAATTTAAAAAATATTGCTATTAATAATAGATTTAACCCCATATACAAAATATCGTTATACAATGATGTTGTTCTTAAATACAATGAATTACTAGAACACACCCGTTTTCACTGCCAATTTATAAAAGAAGCAAGCGGGAAGTATCCACTACTTTTCTATTCTAATGATATAGAAGGAAAAACTATCCCCTTAGTAAATATTAAAGGAAATATAGAATCTATTCAAAATAATGAAGACAAACCGCCATACTCTATAATTTTTAAAAATGATGTAAATCAAATATCAGAAGAGAGTCTACTAACAGAAGAAGAACAAGAAAAACTTTTTAATGCAAAACTGACCCCAACACCCAAATCATTTATGAATTACCTTCAAAACCCTGACCATAGTCTATCGCAAAAAAGAATTGCATATAATTTGAGCGAAAATCCATATATAAACGCATTAATGAAAGATTCAAAAGAATGTGATGTTGCAGACTTGGTGTTTCTAAAACAAAATTATTCAAAAATATTTGAAAATATGCTATCCGGAAAAATAAAAATTATTGGTTCACATAACGAATATAAATTAAACCCACTAATTGATTTAGAAGAACTCATTCTATCCAATAAAAAATTGAACAAGATAATGAGCTATGGAACATTTAACTATGATTTATGCCAAAAATTGGGCGAATACAAAAAACAATACGGAAAAGACGTAATTCTTGTAAACTACAAAAAACAATCAGACAAAATATGCACAACATTGAAATTATCTGACGATAGAGTAGAAACTATTTATGAAGATAAAGCATTACCTAATTCAATGAAAAAATATTTACCAAATAATTCTTGCCAATTTACAATATATTTAGTCCCTGAAATGCTATTATAAATTTTAACTTTTTGTAAATGTTAAAAACATTGTCTACAAATAGTTTAGGCAGGCTAAGCCTTCAAAACTTGAATTTTTATCTTTTTGTTATATTATTATTAAGAAAGTTTAAAATTTGTATGTATAACATTGTTAAATTATGTACAAATTCAATTTCAGGCAAATGAGGATTTTTAATGATTAGAAAGTTAACGACATTAATTCTCGGAATGACAATGTTTCTATTATCAAACCAGGCTAATGCCACTTCTAATATCCCCAAGGTAACTGTTAAAGAATATATTGTCAAACATTCAATAGAAATGGGTGTTGATCCGGCTTTAGCATTAAGTATTGCAAAGCTAGAATCCGGATTCTGTCACGAAAAGAAAAGCCCTTATGGTGCAGTCGGTGTTTTCCAGTTAATGCCATCTACGGCGAAGAAATTAGGTTTTAACCCCTATTATGTAAATGAAAACATAAAAGGTGGTCTGATGTATTATAAAATGATGTACCAAAAATTTGGTTCAACTGAATTAGCCCTTGCTGCTTATAATGCAGGTCCGGGAAATGTTTCAAAATATAACGGAATGCCACCTTTTAAAGAAACAAAATACTTTGTTTCCACTATAATGGCAGAATATGATAAACAAAAATCTAATCCTGATCCAATTATTCATCAGGTGAAATCACAAAATAAAAAACAAGAAACACAGAAAATACAAGAAGCTAAAACTACTGTAAAAACGGAAAAAGAAAATACTCCAAAACAAACACCGGTAGCGAAAGATGTATTATCAATGTTTGTTGGTCTGGAAACAAACAGTATCGAATAGGTAAGATGTATAATTTAACAAAAACACACGAAATCACAGTTGACACAGTCATTTTTACAATACAAAATGACAAACTGAAAGTTTTGCTCGTAAAACGTGCAAACGAACCTTTTAAAGGCAAGTGGACACTCCCCGGCGGATATGTAAAATTGTCAGAAACGTTAGATGATGCGGCTTTGCGTGTCTTAAAAGAAAAAACAAATATCCAAAACCTTTACCTTGAACAATTATACACTTTCGGTAATCCGCTTCGTCACCCGAGTGCTCGTGTTATTACCGTTGCGTATTTTGCTCTTATTCGTTCCGACGATTTAAAATTGGCTTTTGATAAAAATTCAGAAGTAACTCAAGTTGAATGGCATGGTGTTTACAACTTACCACCATTAGCTTTTGACCACAAAGAAATTATTGAATATGCCGTAAAAAGAATGAGAGAACGCTTGGAATTTTGCCCAATCGCATATCAACTTTTACCACATAAATTTACACTAACCGAGCTTCAAAAATCATATGAGTTGATATTGGCACAAAATTTAGACAAACGTAACTTTAGAAAAAAATTCTTATCAGCAGATATGCTCAAAGAATTAGATGAATACACAAAATCCGGTTCAAAACGCCCTGCAAGGCTCTATGAATTTAACAAAATAACAATAAACTCAAAACGAGGACACTTCTTCTCTTAATTAAACATTGAGTTTGACAAACGAGCATGCAGTAATTACAATTGTATTTACCTGCTGAGTTAAGCAGATTTTTAAGGAACAAAAATGTATATCGAAATTGATGAAATAAAAAATGCACCTGAACAGACACTAAGTCTGGAATTTGATGATGTTATAAAAGAAATTGATGAAAACAACCCGATTCAAGCAAAAATAACACTCAAATTATTAGGAAATATTATTACTGCAACAGGAAAAATTCAAGGACAAATTAAAAGTACATGTGTTCGTTGCTTAAAAGAATTTAACAGAAAAATTGATATAAAATTAAACGAAAAATACATGTTGGGAACTCTGTATAACGGCATGGATGGAGAGATTGAGCTTAAAGAAAATAATTTTTTGGAAGAGCTTGGTGACAAAAATGAAATCGATATTGAAGATTTAATTTATCAATCTGTAATATTAAACTCCCCAAATCAGATTGTTTGTGATATAAATTGTTTAGGAGATGAAATGTTGGAAAAATATGTCAAGAAAGAAATCTCCGATCCAAGATTAAAAGTATTTGAAAACATAAAACTAGAAAAGGATAATTAAAATGGCAGTACCAAAGAAAAGAACGGGCGCATCAGCTCAAGGACACAGAAGATCAAATTGGAAAGCAACTAAACCTGCAACTACAACATGTTCAAAATGTGGTGCTATCGTATTGGCTCACACAGTTTGCACAGAATGTGGATACTACAAAGGCAAACCTGCTAGTATCAAACACGAAGACTACAACGCTGAAGCTGTTGAAACAAAACCGGCTAAAAAAACAACTAAAAAAGAAGAAGTTGTTGTAGAAAAAGCTGAAGAAACTAAAGAAGAAGCAAAAGCTGAAGAAGTTTCTGAAGAAAAAGACGCAGAATAGTTTATAATTTAGAAGTATCAAGCAGTTAAGCTGCTTGATACTCTTTTAAAAAAAAAAAGAGGGTAGAGTATTTTATGACAAGAATTGCAATTGATGCGATGGGTGGAGATTACGCACCAAAAGCGACTATTGAGGGTGCTGTTTGGGCAGCTCAAGATTATGGTGTCGCTATTGAGTTGGTCGGAAAAGAAGACGTTATAGAAGAAGAACTTCAACGAATTGCCAGAGAAGGCATAAAACAAAATCGTGCAGGTCTTTTTCAACACAAAATTAAAGTTGATTTGTCTAAACTTGACATAAAAATCACTCAAGCCACAGAAGTTATTGAAATGGGAGAAGCCCCAGGACAAGCTATCAGAAAGAAGAAAAAATCTTCTATCGTACTTGCAGTTGATGCAGTAGCAACAGGAAGCTCACAAGCAGTTGTAGCAGCAGGTTCTACCGGTGCTGCAATGGCATCAAGCTTGTTTGGACTTGGCAGACTTCCGGGTATTGCAAGACCTGCAATTGCAGCAACACTCCCTACAATGAAAAAACCGGTCGTTCTTATCGATGCAGGTGCAAATAGCGAATGTACAGCCGAAATGCTTACACAATTTGCTATTATGGGTGCTACCTTCTCAAAAAGTGTTCTTGGTATTGAAAACCCTAGAGTAGGTGTTTTGAATATCGGTGAAGAAGCAAGCAAGGGAAACACATTAGCACTAGACACATACAAAATGCTTGAAGAAATGGGCGACAAAGTTAATTTTATCGGCAACGTTGAAGGAAAAGAACTTTTCTTAGGAGATTGTCATGTTGTTGTTTGTGACGGTTTCGTAGGTAATGTTGCATTGAAAGTTGTAGAAGGTTCAGCATCAATGTTGTTCAAATTAATTCAACACGAATTTAAGCAAGATATTCTTGCAATGATTGTTGGCTTACTTGCAAAACCATTTATGAAAAGAATTTACAAAAAAATTAATTATGAAGAATTTGGCGGAGCTTTACTTTTGGGAGTTAAAGGTATAACCGTAATTTCTCACGGAAGAAGTACTGCATACGCAATTAAAAACGCTGTAAGAGTGGCAAAAGAAGCTGTTGAAACAGGCGTTAATAAAAAAATATCAGAATTTTACGAAGGATAAGAAAATGACAATTCCAACAATGATAGCAGGGGTGGCATTCCACGTTCCTGAAACTGTTATAACAAATGAAGACCTTACAAAAATTCTTGATACTTCTGATGAATGGATTACAACCAGAACAGGTATCAAAGAAAGACATTTGTGTTCAGGTGATGAAAATGCCAATGATTTAGGTATTGCGGCTGCAAAAAAGGCAATAGAAAATGCAAAAATAAATCCTGAAGAAATTGATATGATTATAGCTGCATCATCTGCACCTCATTACGCTTACCCTTCAACAGGATGCATTATTCAAGCAGCTATCGGAGCAAAAAAAGCTACCGCATATGACATTACAGCAGCATGTTCAGGACTTATCTACTCAATGAGAATAGCAAAAGCGTTCATTGCTTCCGGAATGTGCAAAACAATTCTTGTTGTTGCAACAGACAACAATTCAAAATTTATGGATTGGACAGACCGTTCAACTTGCGTTCTTTTTGGTGATGGTGCTGGTGCAATGGTACTTAAAGAATCTGTTGACGGCGTTGAGGACATTATGGAAATTGAAACTGTTTCTGACGGGGAAAAAGGAATGTTCATCAGCATGCCTATGATTGGTGAAAATTGTCCGTTGGTTGAACCAAATACAAAACAACCGCTTAAGGTTTATATGAACGGAAAAGAAGTTTATAAATTTGTAGTGACTACTATGCCTGATGCGATTGCTCAATGCGTTGAACGCTCAGGTCACACACCTGAACAAATTGATTATCTCATTCCACACCAAGCGAATGTTAGAATCATTGATGCAATGGCAGAAAGACTTGGATACGACAGCGAAAAAGTTATCGTTAATATCGACAAGTACGGCAACACATCTGCCGCAAGTATTCCAATAGCTTTATGTGAAGCCGTTCAAGAAGGTAAAATTAAACTTCCTTGTAAGGCAATACTAACCGGATTTGGTGCAGGTATGACATATGGAACAGCAATTGTTCGCTTGCGTGAAGGCATTTGCTAGAAAATAAATATCAAATAATAAATTTTAAAACGCACTATCTTAAAGATAGTGCGTTTTTTACAAAACTGACTTAGGCAACCATCCAAAGTCTATTACTTCCGGCTGTACCTTGTGTATTATTGGGTCCATTTGCAGATGGCGGTCCATTTTTATTTGCCGCAATTGCATTTGTTGTCCCACGATTCAGCTCTGCACCATATTTACCCTGAGCTTTTTCGAACTGAGTACTTGATTTGATACCTTTAGCCAAAAGTTGAGGGATATCTTCTTTCGAACGAGCAAAACTCTCCTCAGCACCATGCATTTTACATTGGCACTTAAAAGCTAATTTGTTAAGGTCTGCAACAGTCCGAATTTGGGAATTTAAATCATGAATACTCAATCCGATTTGAGAACCATACATTTTAATTCCATCTACGTCAATCGCATCATTTTTGACTAGATGCCTATTAACCCAGCTATTCAATTGGGCAACATTCATGAAATCTGCCATAAAAATCCATGTCCTTCCTATTTCTATAATAATAAAGTATTTTTTTAATAAAAAATTGCAGAAAATTTACAAAAGTTAAACATATAATATATGAACTAATTTGCCTTAAGGAAGGTTTTTTGAGATAATTATCTCAGTAAAAATAAGGAGAAATTTTATGGGTAAAATAGCATTTGTATTTCCCGGACAAGGTTCACAATCTGTTGGAATGGGAAAAGACTTATACGAAAATTCAGCTTCAGCAAGAGAAGTTTTTGACCGTGCAGACGTAGTTTTGGGAAAAAGCATTTCTAAGATGTGTTTTGAAGGTCCTGATGAAGATTTAAAACAAACTATTAACACTCAACCTGCCATATTAACAACATCAATCGCTGCATTAGAAGCTTTTAAAGAAAAATCTGATATCAAACCTGACTACGTTGCAGGACACAGCTTGGGTGAATATTCAGCTCTTTACGCAGCGTGGGCATTGGATTTAGACGATGTTTTGAAATTAGTCCAAAAACGTGCAGAACTAATGAATGCAGCCGCAACAGGTTCAATGGCAGCTGTAATAGGAATGCCTCAAGAACAAGTTGAAGAATGCGTTAAAAATGCACAATCAGAAGGTATAGTTTCAGTTGCAAATTACAACTCACCTGCACAAATTGTTATCACAGGGGAAACAAATGCAATCGAAAAAGCTTGTGAACTTTTAAAAGAAGCAGGAGCAAAAAGAGTAATTCCTTTGGCTGTTTCAGGAGCTTTTCACAGTGCATTGATGAAAGATGCGGCGAAAGAATTTAAATCATTCGTTGAAAAATTTGATGTTAACGATGCAAATTGCACAGTAATAACAAATGCTGATGCAAAAGAAACAACTTTAGGTTCAGAATTTAAACAAAAAATGCCAGAACAAATCTACTCATCAGTTTATTGGACTCAAACTATCAATAAAATGGTTGAAAATGGTGTTGATACAATCATTGAAATCGGACCTGGAAAAGTTCTTGCAGGATTGGTTAAAAAAATCAATGCAGAAATTAAAACTTTCAACATTTATGACGTAGAAAGCTTAAACTCAACTGTTGAAGCCCTAAACACAGCTAACGTTTAAATTAAAAAACATAAAAAATCGACTCCTTTTAGGGAGTCGTTTTTTTATAACTAATTTTTTCTACAACCCAATAATGCAATTGATTTTGGGCGGTTTTCAGATGCGGTTGGAACAACAGCATTGGCATCAAAATCTGTCTGAAAATGATTAGCACTGCTTTTGTCAGCTGACCCCACGCCATTTACAGTAGTAGTTTGAATAAAAGCACCGCCTGCAGTAGGGTTTGCATGATATCCACCGTGTCCGCCATGCCAACCGGTAATATTCCTAATTGCATCTTCTTGCATGTCACCAACATTTAAGGTAGTAGTTGTATCGGCTGTATCACCATATCCGCTTATTGTATATTGACCAGCGAATCTTGGGAAACGCCCATTATAAGTATCAGGCAATTTTGACCAACCTGGTGGACAAGGATTACCGGCAGAAGTGGGGGTCACAGAACTGTCAAAAAATGCGACGGTTCCAATCGGAACAACATCTTTTTTAAGGTCATCAATTTGTTTTTGCAAATATTGCAGCTGAAAATTGCTAACTTGACTATTTTTCATGGTTTTAGAAATTAAAGGTGCCGCAGAACCCATTGCAATCCCCACAATTGCTAAAGTTATCAATGCTTCCGCAATAGAAAAAGCTTTCTTATTTATATTTTTACCTTTGCGAGGAAATTTATCAAAATTAGAAATTTTATTATCTTCTAACAGCCCCCCCCC
>JAFQTK010000027.1 GCA_017409065.1 bacterium | reverse complement strand
GGGGGGGGGCTGTTAGAAGATAATAAAATTTCTAATTTTAACAAATTCCCTCACAAAAGCAAAAATATAAAAAAGAAAGCTTTTTCTATTGCAGAAGCATTGATAACTTTAGCTATTGTCGGTATTGCAATGAGTTCTGCTGCTCCTTTGATTTCTAAAACTATGAAAAACAGTCAGGTCGGTAACTTCCAGATAATGCGACTAAATAAAGACTTAGATACAATCAAAAAAGATATAACTAATATAAAAAAGAACTATGTAACAAATTCAGCATTAACAGAAACCCTCAAAAAATATGTAAAAAATGATGCACTCACCAAAATGTTGGAAAGATATGTAACAAATGACAATCTTACGTCAAAATTAGCTGATTATGCTAAAACATCTGACTTACCGGATTTAACAAATTATGCAACAAATCGAGATATTGCCAATTTTTTGACAAATGATGATTTGAGCGGATATGCAACAGACGCTCAAATTGCGGCTTTATCACAAAGGATAGAAAACTTGGAATCTGCACAAGAAGGTGTGCCTGAAGGCACTGTTTTGTTCTTTTATAATCAGGGTTGTCCTGATGGTTGGGAAAATATTGGGTTTGATGGGCATTATATTAGAATTACTACTAATAATAGCAAGGTCGGTAGCGTAATTTCTCCATCTTTGCCAAATATTACAGGGGGATTTCCTGGGGTCGGTGAATGGAATGATACATTTAATCGTGATTGGCCCGCAGAATTTTATGATGAAGACAAAAATGAAAAAGCAAGTGCAGATGGAAATATAAAACCAAGTGATGGCTTATATGGCTCTTTTTATAGAAGGACTACTGTTAATAATCCTTCTCATGGTATTGCTATCCAGGGTGGTGGAGAAAGGGAAGATTATTTCGCTTTTAACGCTAAGTATTCAAGTAATGTTTATGGTTTTGCAGCGGATGATGAAGCAACTGCAGATATTGATGAATCAAATGAAGTTTTACCTAGAGCTATTCATTTAGTTGCGTGTAAACGGAGAAGATAATGTATTACTTGAGTCTGTTTGGCTAAAGCTGTGGGTGCAATTTATTCCACCCTACTTGCTATAACAAGAATTTATCATTTTTTACAAGTTCTATACTTTCACCGGTTTTATCATTAATTGCAGTTATTATTATGTTTTTTGAACCTACCATAAAATCAATATGATCTCCGTATGTAGAATTTATTTTTTCAGATGCCAAATATTCTTGTAATTTATCATCAGAATCAAAATTAGGAGTATCTTTTAACGCAAAATCAAAAGAATGCCCTAGGGCAAAATGGCTTGCAGCATTTTCATCTAAAAGTGTTAAATTAAAGATTCTATTCATTTTACCGATTGGAGAGTCTGCAACAATTGCCAATTCTCCTAGTCTATTAAGTTCCGTTCTATCTTTCATTTTTGAAACTAACACATCTTTGTTTTTGGCTGCATCTACTGTTGTTGCATATCCATCTTTAAATTCCATCTCCAAATCTGTAATCAGTTTTCCATCCACCAACAAGGGTTTTGTGGTCTGTAATCTGCCTTCGGCACTGTCATTTAGCGGGACTGTGAAAACTTCTTCTGTCGGTACATTGACAAGCGGGTTATGGTTGTATTTTGGCATTGGTAATCTTCCGCCTTTAAATATCGACTTAGGCGATACTGTTATTGTAAAATCTGTTTTCCCGTCAGGCATATTGGTTTCTGGGTTAATCGATTGATATTTGAAAGTTCTATATCCTTTTTCTAGTAATTCATTTAATTTTGCTATTCTATATTCCAAATTTTTTAAGTGTTCCTTCAAATGACCGACTCTGTTAATTTTAACTGCATCTTGATATGCTTGTTTCATCATTTTCAACTTGTCGGCGGCTAACTCCGGATATGCGTCTGCTGCTGACATTGTTGTTGGTGCATAATAATATAGCCAAGGTAAATGAGTATTTCTGAAATATTCAGCATCTGTAAATTCATCACTATCACAGTAAGCATCGAATAATTTAGAAAGCCTTTCACTCGGTACATTTTCGTTTTCTCGACTGTTGTTTCCGACCAGAAATATGTGTGCTGCTTGTTTTTCTGCCAATTCTTTTTCTTTCGCAGCTGTGGCATTCGGTATTTTCTCCAAAACTTCTTCGTCTGCGTATAATAGCAGATTTTTTGAATTTTGATTGTTCATATTTATATCTACTAGTTTGGTTTTGTTTTGTGAATATAAATAGTGCATAAGCTTCATAATTAAGGGCAGATGTTCCCTTTCAGCCTCAATTTGCAATGGTTGATTTTTATGCAAATCCAAACAATCTATTAAGATTTCTTTTGGGCTAATTCTGAAAAATTTAAAAATATTTGGCGGTATTCGGGTATATTTTTTTTCATATTCTTCACGAACTTCAGTTTTGTAGATTTTTGCTTTTTTGTAAGGGTCATTATCTGCATTAAATTCAAAAAATAAAGCACCTTTAGCTTTAAGCTCGTCCATTTGAGCAGTTTTATAGTCAAAATCTTCTGTTATGTTATGCTTTTTTTTGAGGGATTCTAATGCTTTTTCCAAGACTTCCATTTCAACATATCCGGAATGAGCCTTGTATGCTTCTCTGGATAGAATTTCCATAAACGGCAGATAATAAGATTCTCCTTTTATGTATATAGGTTGTCCTTTCTTTAAATTATTTTCTTTTAGCAATTTATTAGCATAAATCGTCATTCTTTCTTCTGCGGTTGTTTTTGGCCTTCTTCCGGTAAATGATACTGAATCAAATTGGCAAAATTTGCAGAAAGTATGATTCGCTGGTGTCGGACCTTTAAAGTTCACGACTCTGGGGGGAATTGAGTAATTATATTTATTATTGGCAATGGAGATATTCATGTTTTACCTTTTGAAATGTTTGCTTGCTATAAAAACTTTGATAATATTTTTTTGCTACAACTTAAATTTTTATTAAGACAAATTATATTTTTGCTTTAAATACAAGTAACAAATTTTTTTATTTTTAAATTTTATCTGTGTATAACTTTAGGTAAAAATTCAAATGAAAACACAGAATTACCCTCTAAATTCTTATTATAAATCCCAGCCATCATTCAAAGGCAAGAAGCTTGCTGCATTTGTTATGAAAAGAACACTTGGTAATGGGGAAAATAAACCCATACAATTATTTCTGACAAAACTGGACGGTGATGATGTGGGGCAGCTTTTTGCAGAAAGGCAAAAATTAAAAGAAAGTAGATATGGTTTTTGGGTTTTTAGAGATTTTATAGATTCGCTCCAAAAAAGACTCTTTGGTAGAGAGTTTTTTGTGCTTGAATCTCTTCCGGAAAGAACATTGAAAAGTTCAATAAAGGCATTATGTTCAATAATTAGGTGTAGAGATTGGACCGAAGTGGAAATTTTGCAGAAAATTGATTCTTCCATCAAAGGTAGTGGTGCTGTTCTTCTTTATAGTATATGTAAACGGGCAAAAAATGCTAATCATAGGTTTATAGAGCTTGTTGCTGCAAGAAAAGAAGTTGTTGATTATTATAAAAAACTGGGGTTTCAAAATATTGAAGGGCATCCTAATGAGTTCCGTCTGATTTTATATAATGGTCAATTTGATTCGTTTATGCAAAATATTAGAAAGAAGTATTTAAGTTAGTATTTGTATAACAAAAGAGAGCCTTTACAGCTCTCTTTTATCGTGTTTAACTTATTATAATTTAAGCTTCAGGTGTTTCATTTTTTGTGGTGTTCACAACACTTACAGTTTCAGGCTCAGCACCTACCTTGCCTAATATTTGAGGAAGTTCAATTCCTGCTTGTCCTGCTAAATCGTGCATTGCCGGCAAAGCTTTAATTAAATCACGCATAAAGTTAGCGGTTGTAGAACCGTTAGCTGAACCTGAGCCACCGTCCCAAACCGTGATTTTATCGAATTTAATATTTTTAATTGCTTCAACTTGTTTGCCTACGATTTCTTCTATTTTTTCAATCATCAAGAAGCTTGTCGCAATTTCAGGTTTATTTTGGCTGATTTTTACAAGTTCTTCGTAGCCTTTAGCTTTTGCTTCTAACACGGCTTTAATACCTTCAGCTTCTGCGAAGTATTTAGCTTTGATAGCATCCGCTTCACCAAGTGCGATTCTTCTTTGTCTTTCAGCTTCTGCATCGGCTTCAACTTGAATTTTAAGTTTTTCAACTTCTTGTTTTGCAAGTTCTTCTTTTTTAAGACGAGCTTCTTCTTGTTCTTTTTGTGCCATTAAAACGTCACGTTCCGCATTCGCTTTTGCAACTTCACCAAGTTTCAATGCTTCTGCTTGTTTAACAGCCAATGTAGCGTTATAGTCTGCGATGTTAGCTTTTGCGATGTTTTCACCTTCAACAGCTTCTGCTTCTAAACTTGCAGTTTTGATACGTTGTTCTTTTTCCGCATTAGTTTTACCGATTTGAGTTTGTGCTAATTGTTCAGCAACTTGAACTTCTTTAATTTTGTTTGCTTCAGCTTCTCCAATTTCAGCAGAAGAGTTAATATTTGCAGTTTGTACACGTTGTTCTTTTTCAGCGTTAGTTTTACCAATTAAGGTTTGTGCGTTTTGTTCTGCAACTTGAACTTCTTTTTCTTTGTTTGCTTCAGCTTCACCGACAGCACCTAATTTTTCTTGTTGTGCAACTTCAACTTTTGCTTTGTTTATAGCTTCAGCTGCCATTTTTTTACCGATAGCATCGATATAGCCTGATTCGTCGGTAATATCTTTAATGTTAACGTTGATAATTTCCAAGCCGATTTTGTTCAACTCTGTATTAACGTTAATGTTGATTTGCTCCAAGAATTTTTCTCTGTCTTGGTTTATTTCTTCGATTGTCAATGTTGCAATAGCAAGACGTAATTGACCTAAAATAATATCACTAGCTTGTGCAATAATATCTTGTTTGCTTAGTCCCAACAAACGTTCAGCTGCATTTATCATAATATTTTCTTTTGTTGAAATACCAAAAGTAAATGTTGAAGGAACGGCAACACGGATGTTCCCTTTTGATAATGCACCTCTCAAGTCAATGTCTGTTGCTAATGGTTCAAGTGACAAGATTCCGTAATCTTGAATCAACGGGATAATGAATGTACCACCACCGTGAACACATTTAGCAGTTGTGTTACCGCCTGTTTTACCGTAAACTACGATAATTTTGTTTGATGGGCAACGTTTGTATTGATTGGCAACAAACATTAATATTGCCAACAATATCACTGCCAGTGATACAAATAGCATAAGTACTGGATCTAAAAACATGTTCTCTCCTTTTATATTTTAGTTATGTACAACTTTTTGTTTTCAACTTTTTCTACTTTTATCTGAGTAAATGCATCTATGTTTTCGTTACAAACGCTTGTTGCATTTATAACTGTAAGCTTTTTGTTTATTTCAATTTCTATTTGACCTTCTCCGTTAGGTTCAAATGAAGTATAAGCTTTTCCTTCTGTACCGATACATTTGTTTAAGTCTATACGAGGTGTTTTGTCTAATTTTTTTATAATATACATGAGATATGCTGTTCCAAGCATAAACACGACACCAATAGCTAATGCTATAACAACGGAAATTGTTGTAGATGTTTTGAGTTTTGTGATTGCGGTTAATCCCATCCAGCCAAATCCCATAAAGAATGCCAAAATGCTTTGTACTGAAAAGAAGTTGAATGAAATGTCCGTTTCACTTAATGAATTGAAATCGGCATCTATTTCAAAATCTCCGCCTGAAAGTGTAAAAATAACAGTCTTAATGATAAATAGCACAGTTGCGAAAGCACCAAGATACAAAAAAATCTGCTCAATTGTTAATCCAAACATATAATCTCCTTTCAACAAGGAGTCTACCATTTATTGCTAATATTCGCCTCATTTATGTAGTTGAGATTGGTTAATCCTCAATTTTAAAGCCACAAGGATACTAGACACTTGTCAAGTTGGTAGTCATTTGTTATATTGATATAGGATAGGGTGTTCGTCCTCGTTGATGTTGCATTCGATAGAAGGTTTTCCGGTCATTTCGATTGACTTTAAGAGTCGGCTGATTCTATCATATCCCTTAGTGTGTTTATTTGAATGATTTTTAATTTGTCCCACCGGATGTAGTAGGGACATTTTTCATATTAAAGAGAAATTATGGATACAAGCTAATTCTATATATTTGATTAGGTAGTTGACTCAAAACTTAGTACATTGAAAGGAGAATAAGAATGAAAAAATTTTTAAACAAACAAAATATTGAAGGGAAACAATCAAATATAAGGAATATGATGAAGGAGTTTTCGTTATTGGCTAATGAGTTTAAAACCTTGTGTTATGAAAGTGATAGAATATCAAGGCTTTCAATTGATAATGCAAAAAAGCAGGAAGTTGTGGGGTGGAAAGTTGTTGATAATAAATACAATCCTGATACAGAATTTAAGGCTGTTGCTTATGAGAAAGCTAATAAAATTGTTATTTGTTATGTAGGTACTAATTTCAAATCGATTCAAGATATCATAACGGATGTGGCAATGGTATTTAAAGCTACCAGACAAATGCGGGAAGCTTTAGACTTTTATAAGAAAATAGAGTTGGAGCATAAGTCTGTAACTAAACAGCTTATAGTATCAGGGCATTCTGAAGGCGGGAGTGAAGCTCAGTATGTTTCTGTAAAAAAAGGTGGAGTCCCTACATTTACCTATAATGCATTTATGACCGGACATTTGTATAGCTCGTCAGAAAGAAAAAAGGCTTATGAATATATTTATAATTACAGACATCCTGATGATATAGTGTCCAAAGCTGGACGTGATATCGGTTATCAGTTTATTACTTCTATTGATGGAGATGCTAAATGGTATAGTTCGTTATTTGGAATACGGAAGAATCATCAAATTAGTGCAATTGGGGATTGTTTAAAAGCCGTGCCGGTAGAGCAGTTTAAACAAGAAGAACCTCGATATTCAGAAAAGCTTGATGAGATAATAATTTTGAGAGAGGACATAATGGATATGCCGTTAGAAGAGTTTAGAGTGCTAAAATCAGAGATTTTGAATCGTCATAAACAAGGTTGGTTGTTATCTAGGGGGCAAGCAAATTATTTGGTAAAAAATGGCTTGTTGGATTTTGTAGAATCATATCAACGTTCCGATGGAACAATTGTTAAAGAGTATTATCGTCGTTGTCCGCAGCAGTGTCATACTAAACTTACTTGGTAGGTAAGAATACAGAAAGTTTATCTCCTTGTCGGCAATGGTATATTTTAATCTCCCTGTTATGCTTTTTTATATTAGAAGACGAAAGGAGTTGTTGTGTATCATCGTTTTGTGTTGGCTTTAATTGTGATTTTTATTTTTATTGCATATGTAGACACTAAAAATTTAAAGCAGTATTTTGCAGATAATAAAATTTTAAAAGAGTACCATAATTCGTCCAAATTAATTGGAATAGGTGTAGTTGAAAATGATGGTAAAATTCGAGTTAATGACGTTATTTTAGACACACCTGCCGATAAGTCAGGGGTTGAGGTTGGGGATGTTGTTATTAATATAGATGGCGAAAAAGCTGTTTCGATAGATATGATTAAAAATTATTTAAGCTATGTCAAAAAGAATCAACGAATTGCGTTAACTATCCAAAAGCCTGATAAGTCTGTTGTTGAAATTAAGCTAATCCCGACTTCTATAAATAATTTTAAATAAATACACTAAATAGATTATAAAAAAATAAAAACCTAGATGTATAATGACATTGTATAGGGAGATTCACCCGTTTGTGGTGTTAGAAGGATTTAGTACATTGCCTAGGACAGCTAGAAACTACAAATACGATGTTAATAATTACGCATATGGACGTAGTGCTGTTCAAACTTACCCTAATTATAGAATTAATTCACTTCCTAAAAAACAAGTTCAAAAAACAAAATTAAGACGAGTAAAAGTTAAGAAGAAAACGAATCCGGTTCAAACCCTTGTGAAACTTTGTGCAGCTTTGCTCTTAGGAGGTATAATTCTGCCATATTCGTATTCTCACATCATAGAGTCTAATTTTATAAATCCTATCAAATACAGAAATATTAAACCTGATTATTCAAAATTATTAACTCCGACTTATACATATTTGAATAATTCTTACTTATTAAACACACCAATAAGAGTTTCGACAGATGATGTTAAACCATTGATGCAGTCTTTGTTTGAGGCAGATAGAATGACTATGTTGGAAACAAGGCTTCATCAATTAATGAATAACTACAAAAATATTCATCCGTCTATCTATGTTTGGGAATATGAAAATGGTAAATTTGCAAACATAAATGGTGACGAGCTTTTCCCAACGGCAAGTATAATAAAAATACCAGTGCTGATAGAAATGTTTAGGGCTATTGAGGCAAAACAGTTCAAGCTTTACGATAAAATGGTTATGGGTGAACATTATCGCACAAGCGGGTCTGGTTCTTTGCAGTTTATGGCAGGTGATTCCTCATTTAATATGGACTTTTTGGCTAGACATATGATTGAAGAATCGGACAACACTTCAACAAATATGATTATGGCTAAGATTGGCGGAAAACATTCAGTTAATAGGGCTATAAAAAATTGGGGAATGGAAAAAACCCATATTGAAAATTGGTTGCCCGATTTAGGCGGTGGAAACGTTTCTACGGCAAGAGAAATTTCTACTATGCTGTATAACATTAATAATGAATCACTTTTGAACATAAATAGTCGTGAAAATATAATAGATTATATGTCGCATGTGAAAAATAACCGTTTGATTCAAGCAGGTTTGCCATCAGATGCTCAATTTATTCATAAAACAGGGGATATTGGAACAATGCTAGGCGATGCTGGTATTGTTTATGCTCCGAACGGTCAGCGTTATATAGTTACAATTTTGGCAAAACGTCCTTATAATAGCTATCAGGGAAAAGAATTTATCGTTGAAGCATCTAAAATAATTTATGACTACATAGTAAACCAAAAAATATAAATGTGTTATCTTTATATTTACATTTAATTTTGTTTCGTGTAGTATTTTCTTACGACTTGTCGTATTGCACTCAGTTAAACAATGATGACTAAATAGCAGTCTTGTGAGTGTATATGCGATACAAGTTAAAACTATGTCGTGTGGCACTCTGCCGAACGAAAGGTGACTAAATGTCACGGTTCGTGAGAGGGGAGGTGTACGCGACACAAGTTAAAATTATGTCGTAGT
>JAFQTK010000002.1 GCA_017409065.1 bacterium | reverse complement strand
TGATAAATGGGAAATTGAATAGGTGATATTATGAAACTAGATAGAAAAGACATTATGTTATGCTTTGGATTTATATTAATTGGTGTTGTAATGGCATTATTTATGATGTTTATATATAATAAAGCATATGAATATAATTGTGACCATATCTCAATAACAGAGGCTTGGAAAGACCAAAAGTGTAAAGCTTATTTTGAAAGAAGTATGGGTGATTAAAAATGAAAAAGATAGATAAAAAGGTTGTTTTAAAATATATATTATTCGCTATTCTAATTATTGAGTCTTTCTTTATTGTTTATTTTGTTACTAAAACAAATGAAAAGAATAAACAATTAGAAGAAAGAATTAATGCTATGGAAAAGGCAAATTTAAATCTCATTAATGAAAACAATTATTTGTTAAACGAAAACGAAAGACTAGGAATGATTAACAGCGAAGTGTGGGAATTATTTTTAGCAGAACATTATGTAAAGGAGGGGACACCCTACAATGAGTAAATGTGCAAAAGTAGAACCTATAGTTAAAAAGGTTTTAGAAGAAAAACCATATACTAGAGAAGATGATTTTACTTTAGTTTATGAAGTTTTTAAGGAATTTCTTCCAAATCTTGATGAATTGAGTTTTCAAGATGTAATGTTTAATCATAAAGAATATGGACTACCATATTTTGAAAGTGTCAGAAGAACTAGACCTAAATTACAAAACAAATATCCTGAACTTTTACCATCAAAAGAAGTTCAAGAAGCAAGAAAATTAGAAGAATCTGATTATCGTAGTTATGCGTTATCATAGGAGATAAGATGTTTCATTTATTAAATAAAAGTAAATATGATGATGAACTTATTATCAAATTAAAAGGTTTAGTTAGTGTTGATGAAGAAGGAAATCCTAAAAAAATATTAATGACAAAACAATATCTTGATGGAGATTATTATATCTTAGTAAATACATTATTACATTATGCAATTTTATTATATTTAAATGGAGAAGAAAATCCAAAGAGATTAGATTTTAATGAATGGGCTAATAAAGCCTATATTGAAACTGTAAGTGGAGGTAATATAGAATTATGATTGATGAAATTTGGAAAGATATAAAAGGTTTTGAGGGATTATATCAGGTTAGTAATTATGGAAAAATTAAAAGTTTAAAATGGAATCATTCTACTAATACTATTAAATTATTAACTTTGACTGATAACCAAGGATATATGAGAACATATTTATTTAAAGATAAAATTAAATATTCTAAATATGTTCACGATTTAGTTGCAGAAGCTTTTATTCCAAATCCAAATCATTATACAGAAGTTAACCATATTGATGAAAATAAGAAAAACAATTTTTATTTAAATCTCGAATGGTGTGATAAAAAATATAATTCTAATTACGGAAACCGAAATAAATTAATTAGTCAAAATAGTGCAATGTTAAGACCTATTTTACAATATGATTTAGATGGTAATTTTATTAAAGAATATCCTTGTATTATATCTGCTGTTAAAGAATTAGGTATTCGTAGTAGCGGAATTTCTAATTGTTGTGCTGGTAGGTATAATCAATCAGGAGGATATAAATGGAAATATAAGGAGGAAAAATAAAATGTATAATAAGGTAGATAAATTTAAAGAAATCGTTGATGGTATGTTAGATTTATATCAACGTAAACAGGCTGATTATGGAGATTCTGCAGCTAAAACATTTGACGAATGGGGATTAGTATCATTTCTAGTTCGTATGGAAGATAAAATGAATAGGGTTATTAATTTAACTCAAAAACAAGGCGAAGCTAAAGTAGCAAATGAAAAAATTGAAGATACTATTTTAGATTTAGCTAATTATTCAATTATGGCATTAATTGAAATGGATAGATATAAGAGTGAATTAACATCACATAATATAGCTCCAGAAAAGAGTAATAAGAAAAATGGAAATAACAGATAATGATTATTTAGCAATATTTGATTTAGAATTAAGTAAATATGCTAGAGAACATCCAAATCAAAAAATATTTGCAATTGTTTGTAGAAAAGCTAAAATGATATTAGAATATTCTGCGAACTTAATTTCAATAAAAGAAAAAGACGGAATCCATTATCTTTGGAGAGGTGTCGTAGAAGTCATCTTAAAAGATAATGAATTAGGATTTACCGATAATGAATTTTACTTCATAACAGAAAAAGAATATGAGGAGGTAAAAAATGACAGAAAATAATTTATATATTATGATAGGTCTGCCTGGTTCAGGTAAAGATACTCTTGCTAAACAAATGAAAGAACATATTACAAGTCTTACTTCTATTGAAACCGTTATTCTTTCTAGTGATGATATTAGAAATGAATTATATGGTTGGGAAGACCAAACTCATAATGGAGAAGTTTTTCAAGAGATGAATAAGAGATGTAAACAACATTTAGAAGAAGGTAAACACGTTATATATAATGCGACAAATTTAAATCTTAAAAGAAGAAAAACTTTAATAGATGAAATGAAACAATATTATAATCACGTTTTTGCTGTTTTATGTTTAGCAACTATGGGAACATTAGTTGAAAGAAACTTTACGAGACCAGAAAGAAGATTACCTTTTGATAAATTATTCCAAATGTTTAAAACAATAGATATACCAATGAAATATGAAGGTTACGATAAAATATTTGTTGGTTATTCTAGTAATTTTGATGAAGATTATAGTGATTTTTTAGGTTGGATGTTACGTATTGGTAAAGATTATGACCAACATAATGAACATCATAATGCGACAGTATTAGAGCACTTAGAATTAACATCTAAAAAAGCATTTGAATTAAGTGGCGGTGATGAAAATTTAGGTATTGCAGGACGTTTTCACGATATAGGTAAACCTTATTCGAGAGAATGGAATGAAGAAATACAAAAATATACCTATTATAATCATCATACTATAAGTGCTTATTTATATTTAATATATTGGCAATTTAAACATAATAATCATTATTATTTATTAAATCCATTAGACGACAAAGCAATGGAAATATCTATGTTAATATATCATCATATGGATAAGTTTATTGGTAATTTAGAAAAGACAAAAGAACTCCTTGGAGAAGACTTATATAAAAAATTAGAAATTTTAATGGAAGCTGATGCTTATAGGGAGGAACAAATAAATGAAGGATAATAAAGATTTACATCCATTTGCAAATAAAAAATTAGCAAGTGTTGATATTGTATTAGAAAATTGTGAAGTTTATAATATACCAGCCGATGGTATTTATAAGTTGAGTTTAGGAAATATCAAATATTCTTTTGATGTTCACGTTAATGGTTTAAGTAAATATACTACGCCAGGAGAAATGTGGACGCACGCTTATACTGATTTTGTTTGGTTAGCACTAAATAAAAAAGGTATGAATATTGATAGTGGATGGGCTGATATGTTTGATGAAGAAGAAACACACCCATTTTATAAAAGAGTTAATGCAAAAGATATAACACATTTAGATTTTATTTTTGATGATGGAAGTAATCTTTATGTTGGAGTTCCTTGGGAAGATGGCAATACAGAATTTGATAATAAATTACAGAAAAATGATATTAGAGATGATATATTATTTATTCAAATTGCTGAAAAACAAGAAATTTCTGATAATGAATTAGAAGAAATTAATGATGGGCAAGAAGATATGTATCATTGGGATAATGATGGCGAAGATGATGATATTTTAGACATTAGTGTTGGCAGCATCAATACTCAAGGCGTGTCAACTCGTTGGCAAAGTATCCCTAATTATGTTCAAGCAGCTTTTACTAAAATTGACGAACAATTATCAAGAGTAATGTGGAATACTACTCAAGAAGAATATGAGAGTCCATTTAGTAATACAGGTAATAAATTCAAAAACGATGTTTTTGAAGTAGAGGCTTATAGTTGGGATGATGAATATAATCAAGAATATAATTTTAAATGGAAAGATTATAAAGTTAGATGGTACAAACATTGTTTAAGAGACCCAGAAGCAAACAGAGAAATGACACCAGATGAATGTGCTAAAATGTTAGATGAATGTTTGGAATCTATTTATAAAATGGATATTGATGAAGATAATTTATTTGACGAATTATGTGATAGTTATGATTGTCATTTTTGTTGCCAATGTGGCAAAGAAGCAGATAAACAACTTCAAAATGGCAAATACGCTTGCGAAAATTGCCTTCATAATTTAGGTAAAGAGCAACAAGAATTAAAAGAGGAAATCGAAAATTCTCTATTTGATTTTGGCTTTGATAATTATGAAGATGTGACTAATTGTATAGATGTATTTATTGATTTTATTAAATATGCTAAAGTCTGGTCAACAATTGAAAATTTAGACCATTTAGCCAAAGCTTTAGAAGCCATAAATATTAATATAAAATTAGAAAATGGTCTGTTAGATGCAGAAACTAAAGAAAAAATCGAGGAATTTGCTAAAAATTGGTAGTTTATTATTGACAAAATAAAGAAAATATGATATAATTATATGTATAATTGAGGATAGTATAGAGAGGCGTGGTCAGACAAACGGACTCCTAACAGGTTACTATATGATAAATGCCGGCTCGAGCGGTATATAGAACAGAAAACGCCTATTCAATAAGTAAGTTCCATCATACAAATCGGGACACAAAGGATGGATTAGAGAATATATTTTGGTAGGACAAAATATTATTATCACTTATTGCTCATTCAATCACCTCTTTACTTTATAGAGGTACCTCTTTTCTAGGGGCGAGGCGACGGTGTGCCGACGAGTCTCCAAAACTCGTGTCGAGTGGGTTCGACTCCTACCGCCCCTGCCATTTAATATTATAGGAGGCATTATTATGACTATTAGTTATAAAGAAGTTTATTGTCCTAATCATCCTAAAGCAAGGGCGAATGGTTGTATTTTAGAACAAAGATATATTGCTGAACAAATATTAGGAAGATTTTTAGAAGATAATGAAGTTGTTCATCACAAAGACGAAAATAGAAATAATAATGACATATCCAACTTGATGGTTTTTAAAACGCAACAAGACCACGCTAGATATCATTCTGGACAATATAAAGAAATCATTTGTCATAACAATGTTTATGAATGTATTCCTTTTACAGATAAATGTGTGGTATGTGGAAAAGAATTTATTAAAATCAAAGATAAAAAATATTGTTGTATGACTTGTAAAAGATTTGGAGAAAGAAAAGTTCAAGATAGACCATCAAAAGAAGAAATTAAAAAATTATTAGAAACTAATAGTTATTGTGCTATCGGTAGGATGTATGGTGTAACAGATAATACTATTAGAAAATGGCTTAAATAAAAAATGGGTCGTTAGTGGAGAAGTTAACACGTCTGCCTGTCACGCAGAAGATGAGGGGGGCGTTACCCCTACGACTCGCCATTTAATTAGTTTTATACGGAAGATTAGTTTTAAATGTAACTAAAAGTAAATAATTAAGTGTTGGTTTTTCATTTTTCATCTCCTATTATAGTTGAAATCTTTTTAGAAACTTAATTATTGAAGTTCAACGTGTAAATATATACAGCCCTTGTTGGCTGTTTGAAAGACAAATAACCCCTGTTGTCTTTCAAAGAGCTAACAAAGGTGATTTTAAGAAAGAAAGGTGAAAAGAATGGTAAAAGTAATAAATACAAAAAGTTATGAAAATAAAGAAAAAGGAATTATAGTTGTTTATGTATTTGATGAATATAATAACAAATTTAAAGGTAGAGCTGTATGTAGTCCAGAAGATACTTATAATTATGATTTTGGTGAAAAATTAGCTTATTTAAAAGCTAAAAAGAAAATGGTTAATTTCTATAAAAGAGCAAATGAAAAACAATTAGAAATAACAAGAAAAAATATGGCTGCATTTGAAGAAAGAATGGGTAGAGAATTAGATAAACATACTAATGCTCTAAATAAAATTAATGAAGCTATAAATACAATGATTCAAGAAGAAAACGCTTAATAGCGTTTCTATATTCTCCAGTAGCTCAGTTGGTAGAGCACTCGGCTGTTAACCGAATGGTCACAGGTTCAAGTCCTGTCTGGAGAGCCATTATATGCCGGCTTAGCTCAGTTGGTAGAGCAATCGCCTTGTAAGCGATGGGTCGTGAGTTCAAGTCTTACAACCGGCACCATTTAATTTTTTCTATGAGGAGTTGATATTATGAGCTCTTTATATAAAGAGACTACTGATGATTATATCCATCGTATTGTAGCACAAGAAAAAATTGGAAGAAAATTAAAATCTGGCGAAATAGTGCATCATATTGATGAAGATAAAACAAATAATAATCCTGAAAATTTAATGGTCTTTAAATCAAGAAGTGCTCATATTTGTTATCATAATGGTGGTATTTTAATACCTTTAGGTGACGGAACTTATGATTGTAAATCTTCTAATTTAAAAAAATGTATAGTGTGTGAAAAAATACTAGATTATAAAAATACAAGTGGTTATTGTAGAGAACATTATAATATATTTCAGAGAAAAATTAAAAATCGACCATCAAAAGAAAAAATATTAAAATTATTAGAAACAAACAGCTATATTGCCGTTGGTAAAATGTATAATGTTTCTGATAATGCAATTAGAAAATGGTTAAAATAATTTTTATTTTGGGGCTGTTTTTGGTCTCGACAGGAATATACGAAAGTTCACAATACAAGTCGTTGGTAAACGTAAAATACAAAAACTAAATTAAATGGAAACATTTTAAAACAATTCACTAATAAAGTTAAATCTTTATTTACTACTAATGTAGTTGCTTTTGCTTAGTCAAGAGCGTAGGTGACTTCTATATGAGTATCAGTAAGCTGTCAGAGAAAGTATAGTCGATTAACAAGCAAGGACAGACTATATTAAAGATTATAAATTGTGTGGTCTTGATATAGAATTACTTGAAGCACAATTCTCTTATTATTGGTTGCTAGAGACTATAATAAGGTATGATTTAGGAACTAGACAAAACTTGTAAGGTAAGAATGAGATTTGTGATTAATAGATATTTTTGGACACGGGTTCAATTCCCGTCAGCTCCACCATTTTCGGAGAGTAGTTCAGTTTGGTTAGAACGCTAGTTTTGGGAACTAGAGGTCGCCTGTTCGAATCGGGTCTCTCCGACCATTTATGGGAATCGTCCAACGGTTAGGGCTCTGGTCTTATACACCAGCTATTAAGGTTCAAATCCTTATTCCCATACCATATTTATGGGGCGTTAGTTCAGTTGGGAGAACGCTACCCTTGCAAGGTAGAGGTCATCGGTTCGACCCCGATACGCTCCACCATAATATTTTAAAAGGAACAAATAAAATGACTAAAAAATGTACGATATGTAAAAAAGAACTTCCTTATGATAATTTTTATAAAAATAAATTAACAAAAGATGGTTATGGTTCTCAATGTAAAAAATGTGATACAATTCAAAGAAGAAAATTAACTTATAAGAAGAAGATTTATTTAGTTAATTTGTTTGGAGGAAAATGTCAAAAGTGCGGTTATAATAAATGTATAAACGCCTTAGAATTTCATCATCGTAATCCAGATGAAAAAGAATTTGAATTAAATTGCAAATTTAGTTTAGAAAGATTAATTGAGGAAGCCAAGAAATGTGATTTATTATGTGCAAATTGTCATAGAGAAGAACATAGTAAATGGGTAGATATTCCGTAAGTGGTAGCGGTGCCGACTGTAAATCGGTTGTCTTTGACTCGGGTGGTTCGACTCCATCTCTGCCCACCATAATAAATCAATGGACACTTACTCAAGTTGGTGACGAGGACAGATTGCTAATCTGTTAGTTCGGTTTTGCCGGAGCAGAGGTTCGAGCCCTCTAGTGTCCGCCATATGGTGAGTATAGTACAATGGTAGTACGTTGGTTTGTGGCACCAATCATTAGAGTTCGATTCTCTATGCTCACACCATTATGCACCTGTAGCCAAGTGGTAAGGCAGAGGACTGCAACTCCTCGAGCATAGGTTCAAATCCTATTAGGTGCTCCATTTTAGTTAGGTAGATAGAAAGATAGTTAGAAGAAAGAAGGAAGATAGTTATGATATTAAAAACGGTTACACAAAGAAAATATGAAATTGAAGATTCAACAGAAAGTAATACTTATTTAGTAACAGATTATTATTCAGATATAGAATTTATAAATAAAGCATTACCTTTAGAACATAAAGATGGCAAAACAGAAAATATTACATTACATTTTAAAGATGGAAGAGAAATTTGTTTAATTCTTAGAACATTAGAAAATAATGGCTGGATTGATAATTATACACACGTATTTTTAATGAATGATGAAGGAAAAACAATAGAAAGAATAATATAAAAAAAATAAATACCTAACTAAATGCTCGTTTAGCTCAGTTGGTTAGAGCACTAGTTTTACAAGCTAGGAGTCGGAAGTTCGAGTCTTTCAACGAGCACCATTTTTTGGAGGTTTACCCAAGTGGTCATAAGGGGTTGGTCTTGAAAACCAATAGGTCGTTAATTCGGTGCCTGGGTTCGAATCCCAGAGCCTCCGCCAAAAGGAGATTTATATGGGGAATAAAAAGATATGGAATTGTAAAATATGTAATAAGCCTATTTTTATTAATAAAAGTCATTTATGTAAAGATTGTTTAAAAAAAGAACAAGATAATAAAAAGATAGAGATATGGTTGCAAACAGGAAATCCTAATTGTAAAATTGGCTCTACCATTAGAAATTGTATCAGAACATATATTTATAATAAACAAGATTATAAATGTGCTATTTGCAATATGAAAAATGAATGGAATGGGAAAACATTAAATTTTATTTTAGACCATATTGATGGAAATGCGGCAAATAACCAATCAAGCAATTTAAGATTAATTTGTCCGAATTGTGATAGCCAACTACCAACATATAAATCTAAAAATAAAAATTCTGCTCGTAAAAGAAAGTAATTTTACATCAGGGGGTTTTGTTAT
>JAFQTK010000026.1 GCA_017409065.1 bacterium | reverse complement strand
GAAGATTTTGCTATTCTGGCTCGTCAATATTCAAAGTGCCCATCAAAAGCAATGGGTGGAGATTTAGGCTACTTTAGACGAGGTCAAATGGTCAAAGAATTTGAAACTGCGGCATTTAATCTTCCAAAAGGGCAAATTTCAGAACCAGTGCAAACTCAATTTGGTTGGCATATTATAAAAGTCACAGATAAAAAATAATTACCCCAAAATTATAAATACAATAATAAAGGTTTTAGCTCAACTCTACATAGAGTGATGCTGCATTTTGAGCAGGTACATTACCGGTTGGAATCTCAACAACCTTAACACTTACCGTTTTGTTGTACTGCTCAATTTTTATAATATCACCAACTTTGAGTTGTTTAGCAGGTTTTGCCAATTTATCATTAACAAAAATTCGTCCTTGTTCAGCAACATCATTTGCAACAGTACGACGTTTAATCAATCTTGAAACCTTTAAAAATTTATCTAATCTCATAGACTATATTTTAGCTTCTGAAAATTGTTTATCAAGTTTTTCTTTGACTTGATTCACGACGTGAAACTCTTTTGAGCCTGAATTTTTCTTTCTATATTCAAACATTATCTTTGGTACAACATAACCAAGAGCAGTACAACAAATAGCCATACTACCTAAAATAGCCCCTATTTTACTATTTCTGGCTTTTCTCAAATAATCTTGAACTTTTTGTCCTTCTCCTGCTTTGACAAATTTTTCTAATGAATCAACAAAACTTTTAATTTCCTCTGTATCAATATATGCAGAAGGATCAATTTGTGTACTATTTTTTATCTGCTTAATCAATCCGGAAATTTTTGCACCCTTAACAATTGTCGTTCCTTGATTATCTGCAAGATAGTTTAAAATCTCCTTCTGCGTTTTTAGTTCTTTAAAGTTTTTAATTTCAGTATTCAATGCATCCGAACCAAAAGCTTGTTTCATTGTTTGAGAATTAATAAATCTCAAATCCAAATCAATTGGTAATTTAAAAGCAGATTCTGAAAACTTAGCCATTCCTTTATTAATCCAATCCCCTGCTAAATAGAGTAAGAACAACAAAGAACCTTCTTTAATGGCATATTCCATAAATTCCAACTTATTTCTTGATTTTGTAAGTCTTTCAGTTGTAATACCTGCATCCACAACCAACATATTTTTAACCGGATTAAACATAAAAGGTTCTAGAGCCGAACCTAACCCCTTAAATGATGGTTGTGAAGTTTGGTCTTTCTTAGAGGAAAACGCAACCTTATTAAACTTTTGGAATTGTTTAGACTCCAAACTCTTTCTAATAAAAAATTCTTCGTTAACTTTTTGTTTCAAATATTCTTTAGTAACAGCTTTTTCAGTAACTTTCTGTTTATATTTTGTAAGCCCGTAATAAGAGGCAAAAGTTAAAATTGTCGCAAGTCCAAATTTAGAATAGAATAATTTTTTAAATTCAGGTAATCTTTTTACTGCCTCATCTATTGAACCTAAAACCTTTTTTTCAGCAGGATTTTCAGGTCTTAAAACTCTCTTTGCAAACTCAATATGATCAGCAGAATTTGCAACTCTAACATCAACATTAGGATTAAGTTTTCTAAATTTATATATAGTCTCATTAGCTAAAAGTTTAAAGAATGGCAAACCTAACAACCAAATTGCTTCAGTCCCAAACTCGTCAATAAGTCTGTCTTTTCCCTCTAATTTTCCACCTGCATCAAAAGAAAAATAAGTAATTCCCGCACTATTAATAATATCCTTAACCGCAAGAGGTATTCTTGATTCAGGGTTACCTAACGTTGAAATTATAGAATTTGATATAGATGAAACTTGCATTATGAACTATCTCCTGATTACCTTATAGTCCCCATGCTAAATTCATTAATTTAGTCAGGGGCAACTTCGCTTTTTTGTATCCACAAAGACGACCTTGTCGTCCGCCTGCTTCTTTTACTGATACAGCTAAGCGACGTCGAATCATAATTGTTCCATCTGCTGATATATTAAGTTGGCTAATTACTTTTGTCATGCTACCCTTCACACATATTCTTTTACAACGCAATTTAAGAAATTTTTGTGCCATTTTTTGTTAAAAAATTTGCAATTTGTAACAAAAAAGCTTTCCGATTACCCAGAAAGCCCGAACATAAATAGACACATTTTCAATCTAAATGCGGACTTTCAAAGTATTCAATCTACGTCGTAAAACAAATTTAATCATTATAGCAATACTCTTATTTATTACATTATTAGTATATCAACTTATTATTTTTTGTCAAATTCAGCTAATAACTACCTTTGCCCAACAGTGACTTTTTGTGTTGAAGTTAAAGTTACATTATCAGGGATTATTACAATACGCTCCCCAGTGCGAAAATTTGGTAAACTTGTTCCCATAAAAAGTAACTTGTGAACACTTTGAATTTGTACAACAGGGGCAACAGAAGTACTTCCCCCATTAATATTTGGCGGTGTACAATTAATCTTTACTCTCACAAAGGGCTTTCCACCATATAATTGCTCTGACTCATAAGTCGTAACAAAGTTTTCTGTATTTGAATTAAAAGTTAAATTCACACCACTGGCAAGTATTGAAGTCTTTCTGGCGACAATATCAGGAGTTGAAGCATCATTACATCCCCAATTTTCTAAAAGTGCAAGATTAGCACTCAAATCTTGTGCAGCAAATTCAACAGAATTATTTTGGTGCCACATAAACCCTAATTCAAAAATACCTAAAATCATAAAAAATAAGATTAGAAAAACAACAGCAAACTCTAAAGTACTTTGTGCTGAACATGCATTACTAAAAATTAATCTTGAATACTTATATTTTTCTTCATTATGTGCCAAAAATACTCACTCCCTGAACATTGGCAGGTATCCACACCACTATGATATATATTATAGCCATCAATAAGTTCTTCTGGCAAGTCATGCCCCTGACTTAAGATATTATATAAACCCTCTAAAAAATCCACCTGCACATCCTTAAAAAGTTTATCTCTTACTGATATATCCTCATCAGCCTCAAAGTGCATTAATGCATGCCAAGCAACACTTATACATTTATCATCACAATTTTTAGGGAACCTCAATAAAGCTTCTCGAACACAAAGCTTTTCTACCAAAACATCCATAATAAGCTTAGCAACAAGCTTACGCTCACGGATAAAATCAGATTTGCGTTGAGTTTTTTGTGTTGTTTTTTTGTGAACTTCTAATAAAAAGTTACTTAGAATTACACATATATTTTTGAAGAACTGCATAATCCCTGAACAGCCTCTTTTAACAATCCTAAATCATTATTAAAATATGTATTAGCCAACTTTAAAATTGCTTTATGAGCAGTTTCATGACGTGAATTAACAGTACAATACGAAAACTTTTTACCTTGTTTAGTGCGAACTAATAAACCTTTATCAACAAGTCTGTCCATTACTGTTTTAATAGTCGTATAAGCTCTTGGGGTTTCAGTTCTTTGAACCATATCAAAAACATCACTTACCGTGATAGCATTTGAAAGTTTATTTTCTTCTATATACCAAATAGCATTCATAATAGTATTTTCAAGGCTTCCATGCGAAATGCTCATTAAAAACTCCTTTGTTTCGTGTGTTACAAATATAATAAATCAAAAAGAAAAAAAGTCTAGCAATAACGGGGATAGAAAATTTATTTTTCAAAAACAAATTTCAATTTAGGCGGACCAAAATGATTATTTTCATAATCTCTTCCAAGATAGATAACACCGGCTCTTGTGTCTTTTGATGGAGGCACATTCAAATTTCCACTATGCATCATTTTTTGTAAGTTTTCAGCTCTATGACCAACTTCACCGGTTGAAGTAACAATGTGCTTTTTTTGACAACCACACAGAAAAAGGGGGAGAATCAAAAAACTCACAAAGAAAAAATATTTTTTCAATTGCATAAATCTACTCATCATATTTTCAGTATAACATATTCCGAAAAGAATGCTATACTTTTTATTAAAAAAGCACATATTTTACATTATTAAAAGTAATTTTAAAATAACCTTTTTTGTATTAAAATTAAGGAAACAGCGGAGGAAAATCTATTTCATGGACGGAATAAACAGGGATACAAACTTTCATTTTATTGCTATCGGCGGAGTAGGCATGAGTGGACTTGCCAAATATCTTTTAGAAAAAGGTTATTCGGTGAGCGGTTCAGATATTTCTGATAGCAAATATTTTCAAAAAGTAAAAGAATTAGGAGCAAAAGTTTTCGTAGGACACAACGCATCAAACTTACCTCCTTCTTCAGTAGTTATTGCAAGTACCGCTGTAAAAGCAAACAACCCTGAGCTAATTAAGGCAAAATCTCTTAACCTAAAACAATTTCACCGTTCAGACTTACTAAAGTTTATTGCCGAAAACTTTCAAAACACTCAAGGGAAATTTATAGGGTTTTCAGGCACACATGGAAAAACCACTACAAGTGGAATGGCTGCGTTTGTAATGCAAAAAGCAAATTTGAATCCTGATTTTGTTGTTGGAGGCATTGTTCCTGAACTTGATACTAATGCTCAAGCATCAACAGGTAAGTATTTTGCGGCAGAATTAGACGAATCCGACGGCACAATCTTAAAATACACTCCCGATATTACTGTAATTAATAACATCGAAGTCGACCACATAGATTTTTACAAAAATGGTATGGATTCACTTCTGTCTACATTTACAACATTTATAAAAAACCTTAAGCCAACATCTAAAATTTTGATAAATAATGATTGTGAAGGCAACAAAAAACTAATTGCGATGAATCAGGACAAAAAATTCATCACCTATGGCTTTAACAATGCAGATTACATAGCTAAAAACATATCATTCAAAAATGGAAAAACATCTTTTGAAATAGTAAATAACAACGATATTTTATGCCAAATTAATTTATCCGTTCACGGAAACCACAATATCTGCAATGCAATGGCAGTAGCAGTTGCACTTCACGAAGCCGGAATTAAAATAGATACTATTGCGAAATATTTTGAAGATTTTACCGGCATGGGACGACGGTATCAACCTATTGCAACAGTTAAAGGCACTAGTATAATAGATGACTACGCCCACCACCCAAGCGAAATCAAGGCTACATTAGAGTGTGCAAAAAATTGCAATCCTAATAAACAAATTGTTGCAATTTTCCAACCCCACAGATACACAAGATTACACGGACTATACAGCGAATTTTTGGGATGTTTTGATAATGCAGACAAAATACTTGTGCTAGACACATTTGCAGCTAGCGAAGAACCAATCGGCGGACACACTTCTGAAGAATTTGCAAAGGATTTACAGAAAAAATCACAAAAAACAGTACTATATATCCCCGGAAAAATTGCAGATATACCGGAAGATATAGCTAAACACATGGATTCTGAATGTGTTGCAATAACTCTAGGAGCTGGTGACATCACAAAACTTGGTCCTGCTGTTGCAGATGTTTTAAGAAAAAAGGTATAAAAATGCAACACTACACAGACTTTTCATTAAAAAACTATACAAGCTTCAAAATTGGTGGTATCGCAAAAAATGCTTATTTCCCCGAAACAACAGAAGAGTTTGTTGAATTACTTAAAACATTAGAAAGTCCTATTGTTTTAGGCGGAATGTCTAACGTTATAATTTCCTCTAACGGGATTGATAATCCTATTATTTTAACCAAAAAATATAACAATTTTGAAATTAACAATGAATTTATAACCGCACAAGCAGGAGCTATGGGACCATTAGTTTCAAAAGCAGCAGCTGAATCAGAATTAAGCGGAATGGAGTTTATGTGTGGATTTCCAGGCTCAATCGGGGGAATTGTAGCAATGAATGCAGGGGCTCATGGACAAATGATTTCAGATATATTTATTTCTGCTGAAGTTTATGATAAAAGCTCCAAGACGATAAAAACATTTGCCATAACAGATATGGATTTTTCATATAGAAAATCCAAAATACTGCTAGGACAACATATTGTTTTAAACGTTAAATTTAAACTTAATAAAAGCAATAAAGACGAAATACTAAACAGAATGAACAAAAACAATGAATTTAGAAAAAACAAACAACCAAACCTGAGCAAACCAAACTGCGGAAGCGTATTTAAAAACCCGGAAAATGATTCAGCAGGAAGGCTCTTAGAATTAGTTGGAGCAAAAAATTATTGCATAGGAAATGCTAAAGTATTCGAAAATCACGCTAATTTTATCATTAATACCGGCAACGCAACAAGTACAGATATTTCTTTATTAATGAAAAAAATGTATAATGAAGTAAAAGATAAATTTGGGATAAAATTAAAACCGGAAGTAAGATTCATCGGTAAAATGAATGAGGTTGAAAGAGAAATATGGAACGAACTTTTGAACAATTAATAAATACAGATACTAATATAGCAGTGCTAGCAGGCGGAATGTCAAATGAAAGAGAAGTTTCACTTCGCTCAGGTAAAAATTGCTTGGCAGCACTTAAAAGACTTGGGTACAAAAATGCAATAATGATTGATGTTGATGAAAATATAGTTCAAAACTTACGTTCAAATAATATAGAAGTTGCATACAATGCCCTTCACGGTAAATTTGGAGAAGACGGATGCATTCAAGGCATTTTAGAAATTCTTGGTATTAAATACACAGGTTGCGGGGTTATGTCTTCTGCTCTTTGCATGAACAAATATTATACAAAAGAAATGCTAAAATCTGCAGGAATACCACTCATAAATTCTGTATTTGTCAGAAAAGGTGAAAACCTTTTGGAAAAAGTAAAAACACTAAAATATCCAATGATGATTAAACCTGTTTGCGAAGGTTCCAGTATTGGTATGTTTAAAGTACACAATGAAAACGAACTCTTGGAAAAATTTGCAGAATCTGAAAAATTAAATCAAGACATTTTAATAGAAGAATTTTTGGTAGGCACCTGTGCAACAGTAGGAGTTTTGCAAGATAAAGATGAACTTTTTGCGACGGCAATTCTTGAATTTAGAACCAAAACAGAATGGTATGATTACGAAGCAAAATATACTGAAGGAATGACAGAATTTATTCTCCCTGCTGAGTTTTCAGATGAAATGACATCGAAGATAAAAGAACTGGCAATTAAATCACACTTAGCTTGTGGATGCAATTCTTTGTCCCGCGTTGACTTCCTTGTTGTTGACGGAATACCATATGTATTAGAAATCAACACAAGCCCTGGAATGACAGATTTAAGCGACTTACCTGCCCAATCTAAATGCATTGGCATATCCTACGACCAACTTGTACAACTAATTCTTAACTCTGCTGGACTACAAAAATAAGAGAATATTAATGAGTACAGATGATTTCTACGAAAATGACGAATATGAAAAGAACTCTGAAATTGCTGTAAAAAGAAGAGTTGAAATTTACAAAAAGCACAGAAACATTCGTCGTGCAAAACTTAAGCTGAATAGACTGCGTGCATTTCTAAGAATCATTGTAATTTTAGTTTTACTTTATGGCGGATATAGATTGTACAACTGTAAAATGTGGTATTTAAGTGCGAATGCCTTCAATTCTGTTGAAAATCAATCACTTAAAATAGTTGGGAATAAAATCACACCAAGTTATAAAATTTTAAATGAAATTAGACGAAGTGAAATTGGCAAAGTGCCAATATTTTTAATGCAGACAAAAGAATTAGAAGAAAATATTGAAACATTAAAACCTATTAAAAAAGTATTCATAAGAAGATTTTGGTGGCCGGCAAGATTTGTCGTCATGGTTGACGAACGACTTCCAATTTTAACAATATCACCTAGCGAAGATGTTGCACCAATAGCGTTTTTTGCTCAGGGTGGAGTTCTAATAGGCAGAGATTATTTACCGCTTAATCCGGCATTCAAAACTTATTTGGTTCTAACCTACGGAACAAAAGGAGATGATTACAGAAATTGGGATGAAAAAAAAGTATCTCGCATAGAGAAATTAGCAAGAATGATTGAATCAAATTCGGGAGAAAAAATTGAATACATTGATTTGCGTGATCCAAAAGATATCTATGTAAAACTACAAACAACAAATCTTCGATTAGGAGAATTTAACAGTACAATTACTAAAAGAGTTCGGGCTATTGCTCCTATTCTTGCACAAGTAAAGAAAATGGATAAACCCGTAAAATATATAGACTTACGTTGGGAAGAAGCCCATTATATTAAACTGGAGTAAAAAATGAAAATTGCAATAAGTCAAATCAACCTTCAAATAGGAAATTTTTCTTTAAATACAGAAAACATCAAACGTTATATCAATCAAGCAATTGATGATAAAGTTCAGTTAATTATCTTCCCTGAATTAACAACAACCGTAAAAGGGGCAAAAGATTTGCTCCTTATCCCTGAATATATAGAAAAAGCAGAAAAGCTAATTTCCGAACTTATGCCATTCTCTAATGATATAAACATTGTAATAGGTGGCATTGAAAAAAATAGCGACGGGCTTCTTAACACCGCATACCTGCTTAAAAAAAACTCAGCAACACCCATTGCCTATGAGCAAAATATCGAAAATGAAAACAAAAAATATTTTGTAGGTAAAAATCTAAACAAAGTTTTTGAAATTGACGGAATCAAATTTTGTGCAGTTTTAGGAAATGATGAATTACCAAATATTGATAATTGTCATATCATCAGACTTAACTCACAACCATATACAAAAGAATATGAGATAAAAAGCAAATTAACCCAAAACACAATCTATGTTAACCATATCGGACTATCTCAGGAAAACATTTATCAAGGCGAATCTTTTGTAACAGATATAAATAATAATTTAATTGCAATAGCTCCACAATTTGAAGCAAAGCTTTTAATCACAGACATAAACTCAAACAAAACCGTTATTTACAAAAACAAATGTAAAGAAGAACAGATATTCGCAGCCCTTACTTATGCATTTAAAGAATTTTGTACGATAAATAATTTTAAGAAAGCACTCATCGGACTATCAGGTGGAATAGATTCTGCTCTCACGGCAGTTATAATGTGCAATGCCATAGGTGCAGCAAATGTTTTGGGGATAACAATGCCTAGCAAATACTCGACAGAAGGCAGTTGGAATGACTCTTATGATTTAGCTAAAAACCTAGGGATGGAATGCAAAACAGTTCCTATTAAACCGCTGTTTGATACATTTATAAATGATATCCAAGGACAATTATACGCTGATTTAGCAGAGGAGAATTTGCAAGCCAGACTAAGAGGAAATATCTTAATGGCATACTCAAACAGAGAAAATAGAGTGCTTGTAACTACCGGTAACAAATCAGAGTGTGCCGTTGGTTATTGCACACTTTACGGTGATACTTGCGGGGGCATAAACCTTATTTCTGACTTATATAAACAGGAAGTTTACGCACTCTCTAACTGGATTAATAGAGTAAAAGAAATAATTCCGACAAACACGATTACAAAAGCACCATCAGCTGAACTCAGACCCGACCAAAAAGACCAAGACTCATTGCCTGATTACGCTATTCTAGATGAAATACTATACAGATACATAGAAAATAACGAATCAGTTCAGCAAATTTCAAAGGACTTTGATGAAACACTGGTTAAAGATATAATAAACAAACTCAATATTATGGAATTTAAAAGAAACCAATTTACATACTGTTTAAAAATAAGCAAAAAAGCATTGTTAAACAGAGATTATCCGATAGTAAACAAATTTAGATATTAAAAAAGCACCGTGTAAACGGTGCTTTCCCAATTAATCCATAAAATTATTATTTAAAAATATTGTATGCCAAAATAAATGAACAAATTATGAATACAATGGAAACATACATCGTAAGTTTGTTCAAACCCTTTTCAGCATTTTTTTGAGATGAAAACAACTGAGAAGTCCCGCCAAAAGAAGCAATACCATCACCCTTTGGTGAGTGCATCAAAACTAAAGCTATTAACAAAACAGCTGCTACAATCTGAACAATCCATATAAAAAGTTGCATTATAAATTTCTCCTTAAGTCTATTCGTGTACACAGGATAACACGAAAATAAAAAATATAAAAGTGATTAATTGTTTTCTTCTGACTCTTTAGCTACCTGCGGAAGCTTTTTAATTTTCAATTTCATGATTCTTGCACCGTCAATTTCTATAACGGTAAACTCGAGTCCTTCATATATAACAACATCATTCACTTCTGCAATTCTGCCGAGTTCTTTTACAACAATACCGGCAACAGTATCAACATCTTCTTCTTCAAGATTACCGAGTTCGAACATTTCTTCCAACTCATCAATACGAAGCATTGCATTCACAATATATTCATCTTCGCTAATTTGTTTTATGTCAGCTTCTTCTTCATCAAATTCATCTTGAACTTCACCAAAAATTTCTTCCAAAACATCCTCAAGAGTAATCAAACCTGAAGTGCCGCCAAACTCGTCAATAACAATTGCTAATTGATTCTTAGTAGTTTTAAAATCACGAACCAATTGGTCCATTTTTACCGTTTCAGGAACAAGCAAAGGCTCTCTCAACAAATCATGAATATTAAACTCTTTATTTGCTCTACGCAAAGCATATAAATCTTTGACATGCAAAATACCGATAACATGATCCAAATCTTCTTCATATACAGGATATCTTGTATATTGATATTCAGAAACAATTTGTTCTATTTCATCCAATGTCATAATCGACTCAATTGCAATCATATCAGGTCTTGGAACCATAATTTGTTTAGCAACTAAATCAGAAAACTTGAGGACATTTTGTAACATATCCTTTTCTGTTTCATTCAACATTCCTTCATTACAGCTTGCATCTATTATCAAATTCAATTCCTCAGCCGAATGAGAAACGTGAGTGCTTGTGGCAGGCGGAATACGCAACATTCTCAACAATAAATTACCAAAACCATTCAAAATAAATATAAACGGTGTAAACAATTTTGTAATAACCGCCATTGGTCTTGTTACAAACAAAGTAGTTTTTTCCGGATATTGTAACGCAATAGATTTTGGCATAAGTTCACCAATCACAACATGTAAAAGAGTAATCAATGAAAACGCAATGGTTACAGATACTGAGTGTACTGCAATATCTTTACCAACCGGTAAGAAAGAGAATAACGGTGCAATAAGTTTTGCTAACGCACCTTCACCGCACCAACCTATACCCAAACTGGAAATCGTAATACCCAATTGAACAGCTGCAATATATCTATCCAAATGTTCCAGTGCATGGATTGCAATCGTTGCAGTTGAATTACCTTCTTTTGAAAGTTGCAACATTCTGGTCTGTCTAACACTAACCAGTGCAAACTCAGATGCAACAAAGAAAGCATTTGCAAATAAAAGTATAACAACAATTATTAAATTAAAAGCTATGGTACTGTCAATTAACATTGAAAATCCTTATTCTCTCCTCAAATCATTATACAATAAGAAACAATAATATCAATCATGTTAAGATAATATTAACAAAAGACCCACCCAAACGGCAGGTCTTTCAGTTCGCAAATTATTAAACTAGTGTGCCAAATACTTAAAGTACACAAATACTGTTGAAATAATCAACGAAATTAACATTATGCTTATACCATATTTTAAATAACGCATAAATGTAATTTTGTGTCCTTTAGACGCAGCCGTTTCAGAAACAATAACGTTAGCAGCAGCCCCTATAATAGTTGCGTTACCACCAAGACAAGCACCCAATGCTAAACACCACCACAAAGGATACGCATAATCAACACCTTGTGAAACTTGGATTTGATAAATCAACGGAGCCATTGTTGCTGTGTATGGAATATTATCAATTATACCTGATAAAATACCAGACCCCCACAAAATAATCATTGCAGTAGCACTTTCAGAACCGTTTGTAACAGCCAACAACCACTCAGCCATTAGCTTTATACCGCCTGAAGCCTCTAATCCGCCGATAATGATAAACAAACCAACGAAAAAGAAAATTGTATTCCATTCAACTGCTTCCAAAATTCCTTGCGGTTTTTCAAATATAAGCAAAAAGCTTGCCCCCATCATTGCCATCAAGTATGTTTCAATGTGAGTTATATCATGCAACATAAAACCAATAATTACAAACAACAACGTTAAACCTGAACGAATCAAAAGTTTTTTATCTGTAATTGTTTTTGAGTTATCCAAGTTTGCAACTTTATTCATATTTTCAGGAGTTGCTTTAAGTTTATTCTTAAATACAACAATTAAAATCGCAATAGTAATGAACAAAATAACAGCAACAACACCAGTTAACTCAGTGATAAAATCCATAAATGAGAAACCAGCTTTACTTCCAATAATAATGTTCGGCGGATCACCAATAAGAGTAGCCGTTCCACCAATATTTGACGCTAAAATCTCTGTCATCAAATATGGAATCGGGTCAATTTCAAGTTCTTTAGCAATAACAAAAGTAACAGGCATAATTAAAATTACAGTAGTTACGTTGTCCAAAAATGCTGATGCTATTGCCGTAAAAATACCCAGTGCAACTAAAATTTTAATCGGATGACCTTTTGTAAATCTTAAAAGTTCATTTGCAACCCAATTGAACATACCACTTTGAGCAGCAATATGAACAATAATCATCATACTGATTAATAAGAAAATAACATTGAAATCAATGAAATTTGCAAAGTAATGTGGCGGAATAGATTCCTGTCCACGGCTTGCGGTAACAAGCCCCAATAAAATAGTTAAAGATGCACCGATAAGAGCAACCGTAACTTTCGAAATTTTTTCTGTAGCAATGAAAATATAAGCGATTAAAAGGATTATCCCAGATATCATAACCGCATTTTCAGCCACAAGTGCATGTAATGCTTCCATTATATTCTCCTCAAATCTAAAATAATAGACTCCTCAATCGTACTTCAAAAACATAAAATGTAAATAAAAAAGGCTATTTATAGT
>JAFQTK010000025.1 GCA_017409065.1 bacterium | reverse complement strand
TAAAGGTGCATCTGACAAAGTATTAATAAAAGCAAAGGAATTTGTTAATCTATACTCAAGAGAAAAATTAAAACATATTGCAAAATTACACTTCAAAACAACAACGCAAATATAACAAAGGAAAAAATGAAACTAGCAGAACAAAATACCCCCACATTTGGTGCAACAGTAAAAAATAATAAAGCATTGAGAACACTAATTAGAGATGCTCAAACTTTGTATGGAAAACAATACATAAGATTAGCAAAATCACAACTTGAAAAACTCGGCACATCAAAAGATATTGTAACATTTACAAATCCAACTTGGGAATACCAAAAAAGATTGGACGGAAAACTATACAAAGAAAGGGTAACTTATGCTCTTTTTAATGGGAGGTATATTGGAAACTTTGAAAACAGATTTTTTTCAAATTTTTTAAGCACAGCAAAAAAAAGAATAAAAATACTAGATCCTAAACGACCAAAATTAATTTACACACTAACTCAACCGAAAGAACCCATTAAATACCATCCCCCAAAAAAACAATCTTTCATCCGCAAATTTATAAACAAAGTTTTTAAGTAATACAAAAAAGGCTCCATAAGGAGCCTTTTATTATTCGTTGTCTTCTGTCGAAATATCTGTAAGTTTAATTTGACTTGAATCATCTGACACATCAGACTCATTGTCCATATTTTTGATTGATTCATCCTCATCAGGAGAAACAATCTTATTAATAGTGACAACCGAATCACCGGCACCAAGATTCTGCATTTTAACACCGGTAGCAGGACGACCCTGACGAGAAATGTCAGATGCTTTGATACGGCTAACAACACCGCTCGCTGTAACAACCATAATTTCATCGTCCTCATCAACAATCGTCAAAGCAACCAATCTTGATTGGATAGTCTTGAACTTAGTAGCAATAAGCCCGATTCCACCTCTATTTTGAGTTCTAAACTCTGATAATTTTGAACGTTTTCCAAAACCGTCAGAAGTAGCAACCAACAAATCCGCATCATAATCTCTAGGAACAATATCACAACCAATGATATTATCACCTTGACGAAGTTTCATTGAGTTTACACCTCTGGCAGAACGACCTAACGGACGAAGTTCATTAAGCGGGAATCTGATTGCCATACCACAAGAAGTACCGATGACAATTTCATCATTTTCGTTTGCAAGTTTAACCCAGTTAAGTGCGTCACCTTCTTCTAAGCCTATCGCAATAATACCGGAACGACGGATATTTGAGAAATTATCCAAACCAATCTTCTTAATATAACCGTTCTGAGTAAGCATAATAAGATTTTGGTTAGGATCGAAATTAGATACAGGAACGACTGCTGTAATTCTCTCATCTTGTTCAATCGGAAGTACGTTAACAATAGGCAAACCTTTTGCTTGACGTTGACCTTCAGGGAAATCATAAACATTAAGACTATAAACAAGTCCTTTGCTGGAGAAGAACAATACTTTGTCATGCATCATTGCAGTAAAGAAATGTCCAACATCATCATCTTCTTTTGTCTTAATTCCACCTTTACCCCTAGTTGCTCTGTTTTGACGTTCAAAAGTATCCATAGAAATACGTTTCAAATAGCCCTGACGAGTTATAAACACAGCCATAGCAACATTCGGAGTTAAATCTTCAATTGTCATTTCATCTTGTTCCGGAACAATTTGAGTACGTCTATCATCGCCATACTTTTCTTTATCTTCCAACAACTCTTGTTTAATAATATTCAAAACTTTTTGACGATCAGCCAAAATAGCTTCATATTCGGCGATTTTTTGTTTCAAATCGTCATATTCGGCTTTAATTTTGTCTTGTTCTAATCCTGTCAAACGTCTTAATTGCATTTCCAAGATAGCGTTTGCCTGATCTGCATCCAACCCAAATCTGCTCATCAAACCGTTACGAGCATCCTCAGTTGTTTTAGACTTTTTGATAAGTTCTATAACTTCGTCCAAGCTACCTAAAGCAATCAATAAACCTGCCAAGATGTGAGCTCTTTGACGTGCTTTCTTTAAGAAAAATACCGTACGACGAGTGACAATCTCAACACGGTGTTCAACAAATTCTGTCAGAACATCTTTCAAGTTCATCAAACGAGGCTGTTTGCCAACTAACGCTAACATATTTACCCCGAAAGAAGTACGAAGTTGAGTAAATTTAAACAAATTATTTTTTACAACTTCAGGCTTTGCATCTCTCTTAAGTTCAATAACAATCCTCATACCTTCTCGGTCTGATTCATCTCTCAAATCAGAAATACCTTCAATCTTTTTATCCCTAACCAATTCTGCAATTTTTTCAATAAGTGCAGCTTTGTTAACCTGATAAGGTATTTCAGTAACAATAATTGCAGTACGAGCCTGACGTCCGTTTCCACCAGGAATTTCTTCAAACTGAGAAACAGCTTGCATTTTTATAGAGCCACGACCGGTCATATAAGCTTGTTTAATATCACTTAAACCAACAATAGTTGCTGCAGTTGGGAAATCAGGTCCCTTAATGTAATGCATCAAGCCTTCAACCGCAATATCAGGATTATCAATCAACGCTACTGTACCATCAACAACTTCTCCCAAGTTATGAGGAGGAATGTTTGTAGCCATACCAACAGCAATACCAGCAACACCATTCAATAACATCATTGGCAATCTAACAGGTAAAACTGATGGTTCTTCTAACGAACCGTCAAAGTTAGGTTCAAAATCAACAGTTTCACAATCGATATCAGCCAACATTGATTGAGTAATTTTGTGCATACGAGCTTCTGTATAACGCATAGCAGCTGCTGAGTCACCGTCGACAGAACCAAAGTTTCCATGCCCGTCGATTGTCAAATAACGTGTAGCAAAAGGCTGAGCCATACGAACTAATGATTCATAAAC
>JAFQTK010000024.1 GCA_017409065.1 bacterium | reverse complement strand
TGCTTTTTTATAGCAGCTTTTAATCTCGCTATAAATTCTTCCTTTTTTAGTTTTTTCTCTTCTGTAGATTTATTTTCTACATCTAAAAAATCAATTTTCATTTATTTGTTCCTCCTCTATAGTCGTTTCGTGATAGCCATTCATCCACCACTCTTTTTCAGATGTTCTTTGCCATTCGCCGTTGACATAGTTTAATTTATTCTTTTCCTCAAATTTAATCGCACGAATTATCATACCTTTTTTAAGAGGATTGTTTTTAAATAATGTTTTATTAACTTTACAAAGAACAGTTTTACCATTGTTAAGACAATATAATGTGATTTTAGGGGTATATTTTATATCTACATCTAAAACATAACATACTTTTTTATCTACATTATAAGTCATACCAATATATCCTAGAGCATCCATTTCAAATTCAACTTGTTCTTTTACACTAAAAGATTCATCTGGGGTGTCATACTCTATTAATTTCAGTATATCACATATATTTTCAAATTTAAACTGTTTTTCTGTTTGAATTACATCTTCTCGATTTAAATATTTATCAGGAATTTGCAATTCTTCAGCTTTAGCCTTTGATAATACTTTTCTTCCATATAATTCTTTAAAATAATTATATACGGTTAAAAGTTTTTTATTATTACCAAATTCTTGAAAATATTGAGATTTAATTAATATGTCAATTTGTCGTGAATTAACATAAGCTCGACCTTGCTCATCTTTAGAATCTGTAATATCAGATAATAAATCTATAAAAGTATCATATTTATTATCTTTAAGACTATATAAGAATAATGAACATTCTTTATTTAAGAATTTAATGGCTCCCGTTCCTTTATAAATTTTATTATTTTGTTTATCCATAAAATATTCATCTATAGAATATCTAAATTGTGGTTTTTCTAATGAAATACCATAAGCTTTCAATTCTTTAGTTAATTTTCCTGTTCTTGTAGCATCATTACTATAATAATTTAATGCAACAGTATAATATTCTAGTGGATAATGTGATTTTAAATAAGCCCCATATAGACTATCATAAGCATAAGATAATGAATGGGAAGCATTAAAAGAATATTTAGCAGCATCTTCTACTACTTGCCAAGTTTCATTAAATCCTTTTTCTTCTCCAACTTGTTTTTTCCATCCCTCAATAAGTTGTGCTTTTAAATCTTTTAATTCTTGTTCTTTAAATTTCTTTTTGGCAATCTTTTTAATAACATCATAAGATTGAGGTTCCGAAATACCTAACCAAATTAAATATTTCATTATAGATTCTTGATATATTAATCTGTGTTCACTATCTTCTAAGATATTATCTAATGCTTGAACACCAGTAGTATATGGTTTTCTTTCAATAAAATCATCTAATAAACTTGCACACCCTGGTCTAATAATAGCAACAAAAGATGACATTTCAGCAAGAGATTTTGGTTTATATCTCATAACTAGACCTGTCGCATAATCTGAGTCTGCTTGATTTATAGAACAAGTTAAACCTTTTTTATAAACATCAAATGTTTTATCATCCAATAAATTATCTAGTTCATTAATGCTAGGAATAGGAATATTTGCTAATTTACAAACATCTCTAATAATTGCCCATACTGTAACTGTTAAATAATCATTTTTAAGATATTTATATTTATCGCAATTATATCCATCTAACATACAGCATATTTTACCATTAGGTGTTTTTATCATTCCTATTTCGCTGCGAACATCTTTATCATATAATACCATTGAACAAGGAGATTCTGATACACCTTCCACAACACCAATAAATGGCTTGCTTGCTTCAATAACTTTTGACCATATAGGGTCTTCTTTATATTTATCTAAATCTTTAGCGATTTCATTATAGTCACCAATATTCATTCCAATTGCTTTACAATATAATCTAAACCCTGAAGCTTCTTGTAAAGGTTTCCAACTTATCATCCATCCACAATTATTTTCACCAAGTAAATCTTTACTCGCTTGAATAAATGGTTCAGCATCGGCTGTATTTAAGTCTATATCAGGTAAGGAACGAGCACCTAAAATTCTTTCAATAGACATAAATCTAGTTGGGAATAATGTGATAGGAGACTCTAATCTATCTATATTTGTTAAATGTAATAGTCGTGTTACATAGAAAGATGGAGCTGAACCTCTTCCGGTATTTGTTAAAACTCCGCCATATTTTTCTTTTGCTATTTTTGCAATATTATAATCAATTAAGAAATAATTAGCCATATTAGTTTTTTCAATGATATCTACTTCATACCTAATAGCATCCAAATATTCTTTATGTCTCTCTTTTGGTATTCTGTTTTTATCTTGTTGCCAAGATTGATTTAATATTTGTTTTAAATTATCTATTGGATGTTCTGATACGGATGGTAATTTAATATCATCATTAATATAATCACTACAATCAACATTTTCAAATATATATGTGCTGTCTAGTGCTTCCTTTATTTGATTTTTATTTAATATTCCTTGTATTTCATATCTTTTAACTATTTCATCATAATCAGGATAATCTAATATAAAATTAGTTTCTTCTTCATAAACAATCCCTTTGGCTTCTAAGAATAAATCTCTGTCCGCAGGTTTTAATTCATATTCCTTATTATTAATAGTTACTTTATCATATTCTTTCTTTTCGGTAGGATAAATATAATGACTATCATTTGCGTGAATAATTCGAATATTATATTTTTGAGATAATTGTAAAACTGTTTTATTAACTTCTTTTTGAATATCTTCATTATGATTTTGAACTTCTAAAAAGAAATTAAAACCAAAATAATCTTTCATTTCTTTAATAAGTTCCTCATTATTCCATAAGCCAGCAACACAAGCTGTTGTTATCATTACATTATTAGGATTTAAAGAAAATAATAATTTGTGGTCTATTCTTGGTCTATAATACATACCAGTAGTGAAAGATTCTGATATTATTCTATTTAAATCTCTAATACCATCGTGATTTAATGCAATAATAATAATATGTCTATTGCTACGGTCTTTTTCAAATCTATCATTTACATAATATAATTCAGCACCAACAATCATTTTTAAATTATATTGATGTGCTAAAGTAGTCGATAAAAATATATCTCCTTGAGTTCCGTGGCAAGTAGTAAAAAAAGCATCGTGACCTAATTCTACCGCTCTTTTACAATAATCTTCTGGACTTGTCGTTACATCCATAGAAACAGGGTTTCCATAGTATGAGTGACAATGATAATTATAATATTTCATTCGTATCACCCTTCTCTATCATATAACTAGATAATACCATAAAATACGAAAAAAGTCAAGATAAATTTCTTGGCTTTTATTTTCTTTTTTTATTACGTCTTTCTATTTCTTCTTCAAATAGAATAGTATTGGCTCTGAATCTTTCTAACATTTCTTCAAAGTCATTTTTCTTTTCCTCTGCTGATTTTACTTGAACAATATTATTAGATTGTTCAGTTTGTTGTTCTTTTCTTTTTGCTTTACATTCTTTACATCTTACTGGTGGTTTTAAACCTTTTTCTTCATAGAAATTTTGTTCTCCTACAGTAAATGTAAATTCTTTTCCACAGTTTCTACAAACTATGATTTCATCCCTTTTTTCTTGCATAAATTTTATTTATTTTCTCCTTCTTCTTTTGAAGCCTTTTTATTATTTTTATTTGCTTCTTCTATAACTTTTTTCTCTGCTTCCTGTAATTTTTTATTATGTTCATTAATTTGAATTTGTGATGTTTGAACTATTTTTTGTGCTATTCTATCAATATCATTTTTATAATAATTCAAACCAGTTAACACTTTATTAACTTCTTCTACCTCTAATTGTAAGGTTATAATTGGTTCTTGATTCATTCTTTTATCCTCCTTATTTAATTTGTAGATTATTATTTTCTACTAATCTAAATCCAGGTATAGTTAAATCATATGTAATAGTTCCATCTTCTGCAACTTGTTTTGTTGCTTTAATTGCATCTCCAATTTCCTTTTTTCTTATTTCTGGAACAGATTCTTTATAATATGTAGCTTTTCTTTCTTCATCCTCTTCGATATATTTTCTTAAAGCTATTTCATCATAAACTTCACTTGAAGTGCTCTTTCTATAAGATAATGATTTATCTCCTACTTCTAATTTAGTTTTACCAGCAATTTTCATTAATGAATCTATATATTTTTTAATACTATCAGATTTATTTTCAAATCTTTTAGCTTTGTCAGCAATATCTTTGCTTCTTTCTTTTAATGATTTTGCTCTATCTCCATATAATTCATATAATCCAGATAAAGAGTCAATCTTTTCTTCAAATGCCATATTTAAAGCATCTAAATCATCAGTTGTAAAATATACTTCTCCTGTTTCTTCATTATAACTGAATCCTTCTTCAACTACTCTGGCAATTTGTTCAGCTATACCATATCCTTTTAACTCATCTAAATCCATTATGCTTTAACCTCCTTTGGTTTTCTATATGTACCTTTTTCAGCACTATTCCATATTATATTTGGATAATATTTTCGATTAAAATCATATAATTTTGATTCTAATTGATTAACTTTCCAAGTAATACCTTCTTCTTTTGCTTTTTCAATAGCATCCATAATAGATTTTCTTTTTAATAATCTTTTTTCTGTTCTATTATTTTCAAACATATATAAATCTCCTTTTATTCATCTAATATTTCAAAATGATTTTTAATATAATCAATTGAAACTTTATATTTTCTCGCTGCTTCTGACATAGAGTCGTAAATAACGCCTTTATCGTCTTTAACTTTAATAGCTTTAATTACTGGGCTTTTTGTTTTACCATATAAAGAGATTTGTTTCTTTAATGTTTTACTTCTTCTTGAGGTAGTATTATTATTCATTGAATTTTCGTGAGAAGTTACCCATCTTAAATTTTCAACCCTATTATCATCAGGAATAGAATTTATATGGTCGACTTGAGGTTTATTATCTGGGTTAGGAATAAAAGCTTCGGCTACTAATCTATGTACTTTAAAACATTTTTGATTTTGATGAATACTGAAAAATATAATTTCATAACCATCTTTATCTTTAATATTTTTTAAAATACGATTCGTTCTTAAACTTTTAATTCTACCTAAATTTGAAACCTGATATAATCCTTCATATCCCTCAACATCTTTCCATATTTCCATATTAAACTTCCTTTTCAATAATATAAGCAGCTTTTGTATCAGCAATATGTAATAATAATGCTAACACATTTTTATTGAAACATTCGCTAACTTCGGCAATATTCCAATCGCTTTCTACGCCCATATGATGAACAATAGCCATATATTCTTCATCTGTTATATTCATATATCTATTTACAATTCTAGCGGATTTATATCCGTGTCCAACTAAAATGCCTTGATTTTCAATAGTATAATAAGGAACTTTTGTCCAGTTACCATATTCATCTTTAACATTTCTAGTTGTCAATTTATAAAAATCAGCTTTACATACGTCGTGGAATAAACCTACAATAGCAAGACTTTCCATTATTTTTTGTGTATCTTCTTGCGTTTTAAAATCAAACATTCCTTCATTTTTATATTCATCACATAATTGTTCAAATACATTAATTGAATGTTGACATAAACCTCCTTCACACATCAAATGAAATCTCGTACTAGCAGGAGCAGTATAAAAATCTGTAGTATCTAACCAATTTAGCAAATCATCTATACCATCTCTCTTAATCCACATATGACATAATTTTTGAAACTTATCTTTATTTTCTTCTATGTCTATATTAGGCATATTATCTTCTCCTTGCTTCCAATATTAATTTTGCTTCCTTATCTAAATCTTCACATTCATATAATACAAAATCATTATTTATTTCATTCATCCAAACTAACCACTTTTTATTATATATTTTTAAATTTGTTTCGTGTTCTAATATACATTTATAAGTAGCTAATTGTAAACAATAATGATAATAATTACAATCAGGAACATTATTTAAAGGATATAGCATTTTTTGGTCTTTATAAGATTTAAATTTAATCTCTTTATTAGTTTTATAATCAATAATTATAATAGCATCTAATTTTTTAGAATATGCTAAAAAATCAATTGAACCAGCAACATCATAATCACGACTACCAACTATCTGTTCTAATCCTAAAGGTATGAGTTTATCTTTAAATTTCTTATAAAAACTCTCACATATATATTTAAGTTTTTCCCAAACTGGTGCTATAACATCATAGCCAAACTCTTTTATTACTAATTCTTTATCATAGTCATAAAGTTCTCCACCACGCCATAAAAATTCATTATATGCGTGAGTATGAGTTCCTTTACAACAAGCAAAATCTCTATCATAATGCCACATAGCAATTAAATCATCTTTTGGAATACCATCCTTTATAGATTTAAAATATGCAACTCTTTCTTCATCAAAAGGATTTTCATATTGTCCTACTAATGTAGTGACAGAGATTCCTACTTGTGTTTCAGAGCCATCATCTTCTTGATAAGTATAAATATGTGGCTCTTCATAAAACTTATATCTATTAAACTTTGCCAATTCTTGTTTGACCTTATTAAGATTCATCATTTAATGGTGTTTTGTCCTCTCCTGGAATTTGATGGTCATTAGGGTCATCTTTTCTAAGCGGATTTTTATTATCATCCCATTTATATCTATGCCATATTTCTTCAGGCGTTCTATAAAATCTGTATGAAGGATAATCAAAGAATAATTCTACTTTTGGAACTAAACCTGTAATACGATTTTTTAATACTTCTACAACACTTTCATATTTAATCGGTTCTTTACCTCTTCGATAATTGCCTCGTTCATTTAATTCTCCGGCTCTTTCATTATCAGAATATCTATGAACACCAAATACCATATGTGCTAAGTTAACAATATCAGAACTTCCTGATATATCTTCTTTAGTTACCATTATTTCTCCTGTTTTTCTAGGATGAGCAACTAAAAATACTAATACATTAAATCTTTTAGCAAAGTTAATTAAATCTTTTATGAATTTTTTTTCTGCTTGTAATCTACTTTCACTATCACATTCTAAATCTACCATCATTAAGTTGTCAATTAAGAATACTTTAGTACCAAATTTACGAGCCATTTCTTCCATTTTTAATAATAATGTTGTAGCAGTTGCATCTACATTATCATCATAAATCATAACTCTTCCAGAATACCATTTTCTCATCTTTTCTCTTGATGCCGGGTCAAAATGTCTAATATGACCTCCATCAGACATAGTAATGTGTTCACGACCTATCATATTTGTTTCAACCCAATTTTTTAATACAGGTGCAGGTAATTCACCACTATAAACAAAAACGTCGTAATTTTGTTCAAGTGCTTGACATATTGCTACTTGATTAACAAATACAGATTTACCTTCTCCAGATTTACCTGTGATAATATTTAACGTTCCAAATACTAATTTATATATTTTGTCGTCTAAATCTTTTATTCCAGTATATAAGCCTTCTGCATTTTGAATGTCGAATTCTTCTGCTCCAGCTAAATCAAATACTCCCTCAACAGGTAATTCAATTGGATTATTAACATATTCAAGAACCTTTTCTTTACCAAAGAAATATAACACTTCATTAGCATCTTTAGGTACTTTACCTTCTAAAGGATTATTACCCTTTTCAGTTTTAATTATATCTGTTTCTTTAGGTTCAATATAATAAGTTTTCCAAGTTCCTAGTCTATTACAAATTTCATTTCTTGCTTTAATACCAGGTTCATCATTATCTCCCCAAACAATAATTTTAGGGAATTGTTCTAGCCAGTCCCAGCATTGTTCTATCCATTTCATATTGTTACAACCATTAGGGACAGATACGGCATTAGTATATCCTGCTTCAATAACAGACATACAATCTGGCTCCCCTTCTGTTATAACTAATGGTCTGGATGGGTCACACCTATTCATATTAAATAAAATAGGAGAAAAGTCTGCGTCTTTTTGAGACCAGCATTTTGACTCACCAGGTTTTGTTTTATGAGATGGTCGATACTTGACTGTTAATAACACATCATTTTCATTATAATAATGATAAACAGTATTTCCTTTATCATCTTGTTGAATATCTAAATAATTCAATGTCTTTTCACTAATACCTCTTAAATTCCAGTATTTATTAACAACATCCCTATTTGGACTATCAACGTGTGTAGGATATTTGTATGAAGGTTTTGAATGAACTCCTTGCATTGAGAAGTTATATTCAATACCAGTCTCTTCAAAAAGTTTTTTAACAGCATCTATGTAAGTTAAACCTTGGTCAAGATATAAATCTATTATTCCATAGTTACGATTACAAGAGAAACAATGAAATGAGTTATTTTTTTCATTCCAAATAAATGAAGGGTTACTATCAGAGTGCCAAGGACAAGAGCCTTTTTTGGCTCTTTCGTCCCATTTAGTGACACCTAAGTAATCCACAATCTCTTCCATTGCTTTGCCATCATATAATCTTTTTGCTTCATCAATCTTTTCTTGTGGAATTAACATTTTTTCAATCACCATCCTCTCTAATATCAAAATGTTATTCTAATATTAGAATGGATTTTCTTCTTCATCAATATCTTCTATATCAGATTCTGGTTCATAAGGTTCTTCTTCTGCAACTCTAGGTGCTCTATCAATATTCTTTGGTGTTTGTGCAGGTTGAGAATCATCTTCTGAACTTCCAGGTAATTCAAACTCATATACAGTATGTTTGTAACCCTTCATATATGCAACTTGACCATCTTTTACATATGGTTCATTTGATATTTCTATATCGGCATATATTCTATCTTTTTCTTTGATGTCATATTTCTTAAGTTGATTAACTGCTTTACCAACGAAGTTAACATAAGAGTCGCTGAAATCAGTTATATAACCATTTTTAGCCCCACCGGCTTCTTCTAATTGTTTATCATAACTGTTATCTTTAACTTTACGACTTCTTGATAAAGATACTTTTGCTCTATTTTCTCCCTCAAAGTCTACTGACCAAACAGTATAGTAATGTTTTGCCATATTATTTTACCTCCTCTAACTCAACATTTTTTAACTCTTCAAGTAATTTAGTTAAAGCTTCTCCGTCTTCAGATTTATTTGGATTGATAGTTCCAATTAATCTTTCACAAGGTTCTTTAACTTTAGGATTTTTACTTCCACCTAATTCTTTTGCTCTTGCTATAATATCTGCTCTTAATTTTTCAATATTATAAGTAGGCTTTTCTATAGGTTTATTTCCAGAATTTGCCCAGTTGTATAACGCTTCTCCATCTTTTTCTGTTAAAACATCATATCTTCCTTCAAATAATCCTGTGTTATCCTTCATAGCCGTAGCTACGTGATTATCTTGAGAAATATTAAAAGTTACCATATATTCGTATTCAGTATCCTTCTCTTGTTGAATACCAACACCAACTTTTTTAGGAGTTTGTTTTCCTTTATCATTCATTTCCATTACATATTCATCTTTACCACGACCAGTAGCAATGATATGAACTTTTGATTCAACAATAAAATCAACTAATTTTCTATGTCTAGGTTTTTGTTTACCCCAGTTATTGAAACTATTTCCAGCCATATTATTAACTTGTTCATTTAAATAATTCCATTCGTGAGATAAACTATCTACAATAATAACTGCAGCTCCTTGGTCAATACAATATTGGATTGCTGCAATATAATTTTCTGGAGAACGTGGTTCTGGCATATCTATAATATTGTATTCAAATTTATTTGCATACATTTCTCCACGGTCTCCTTCAGTATTAATTAGGTATATTTCTCCTCCGGATTTTTTAACTATACCTGTTGCTAAAGTTAATGCAGAATATGTTTTTCCACTACCACTTGAACCTGCACATAAAACTTTAACAGCTAATTTTCGCTTTTCAGCTTTTCTTGCTTGAAATTGCATATTATTTGTTCCTCCTTCAATATGTCTAAAATTATATCTTCCAACGCATCTTTTTGCTTATAAGGAATTCTATATAATTTTATATTATTTTGCTTACAATACTCATTTTTGTAATTATCATTTATAAGTATTCTTTTATTCTTCTCTTCCATTTTAGATATATTTTTAGAAAATCTAACACCATAAAAATGTTGTTCTCCATCATATTCTAAAAGAAATTGTAAAGAATTCTGATTATTAAAAATAGCAAAATCAAATTTTAATAACCAGTTTGTCTGAGGACTCCTACAATCTTCTAAAGTATATTGTGTTAAAAATTTAATATTATGTCTTTTAAGAATATCTTGAATAGAAACCTCTGCTGAAGAAGTTAAACATCCGCAAGATTTGGTAATACCCATTTTTAAACGATTTCCATTAACTAAAATATCCTTTCTTCCACAATCACAGTTACAATACCACCAAGAACCTGTTTGCTTAGCATTTAGTGGTTTCTCGGCTTTTCTCACAACTGTTAATAAATTAAATTTCTGACCAACTATATCTTTAGTATTTTTAAGAATAGACATATCTTTATTATAACAACCACAGGATTTTGTTGGTCGTGATTTGCGTGTCAAACTTTGTGTTGGTAAATATGTAATATTACCACAACTACATTGACATTTCCAAATAACACTTCCTTGATTATTTCTTTGATTTGTCTTTTCTAAGACTGTTAGTCTACCAATTTTTTGATTGGTCAGGTCTTTAAAAGACCCCATATTATTTGTTCCTCCTTCTTTAATATGCTGTGCTCGATATGCCGTCTTCGAGCTTAAAATAAGATTAGCATTATTTATCGTAATTGTCAAGAATCTTCTTTAATATTTTTACGAATTTTTTTGCCTCTCTTAATTTATTTCCACGTCCAACACTTATTCTTATTGTCTTCATTGCTTCTTCCTCTGTGTAACCACTTTCAAGGTAGGCTTGAGATGGTTTTTCATCTCCTGAATGACAAGCTGAACCAGCACTAACGTTGAAACCAAACTTATTAAATAATTCAACTGCTGTAGCAGCACTTATATTTTTAAAAGTAATATTTATTACATTTGTATGTATTTGATATTCAACCTGAAATTTCTTTAAATACTTTACAATATAATTAATTATATTACCTTTATGACTAATATATTTAGACATATTTTTAGTTGTCTCTTCTATTGCCTCTCCAAACGCTACAATTGCAGGAACATTATAAGTTCCTCCACGTAAGCCATTTTCTTGAGAACCATAAATTAAAGGTTTAATATTGTTTTGATATTCTTCTTTTATATATAAAATACCACAACCAGATATTCCACCAATTTTTTGTCCACTAGCACAAGCTAACTTAATATTAGGATATTTAGATAAATCAATTTTTGTTTTACCTATTGCTTGAGTTATATCAACAAAATAATTAGCTCCTTGCATATTTAAATTGTAGTTATTTAATAAATTTTCTCCAGTCTCACTAACAACTAAAGGAAACGCAATTATTGGAATAACACCAAATTTATTATTTTCATTTAAAATTAAGTTAGGATGAGATTTTTTATTTATAGATAATTTAAAATTTTTAGATACCCACGCAAAACTTTCTGACGCTCCACTCGTAAAAAATATTTCATTCGATTTACAATGAAGTGATTCAGCAATCTTATTACGTGCATTTTCAATCATTTCTGCCGCTTCTCTGCCGTCTAAATAGTTAGCATTAGGGTTTGCATATCCCTGACGATAAAGTCGCTCTATGGTCTTTAAAACGTGCTTAGAAGGCATCTCAATAGCATTAACATCAAAATTTATGTTTTTTCTTTTAAATATTTTCATTATTAATCACCTCAACCTATTCTTTCATATACATAAGCCATTAAACAATATATTCCTATATATTTCCATTTCCCTCTTTTAGGAGGCTCTTTTATATAACTTAAATACCAATAACCAATAGGAAATAGTTCGTCAAATAATTCATCATTTATCATTTTCTACACCTTTTTCGACAAAATTATCAAGAGCTTTGATAATATATCCTCTATCTGTTTCGTCCTTTAATACGCTATCAATTTGCTTTAAAGCCTTTTGTATAATATTTGTATTGTAAGTATAAAATCTAAAAATTTCATTTTTCCAAGATAAATCAAATATATTTTTCTTTTTATGATATATCTCTTCTCCTATACAGTTCCACATACCTTGAATTGTAGAATCTTCATAAAAAGTTAATCTAAATGTACGATTATTTTTTACAATGTCTTTAACCCACTTTTTCATAAAATCTCCTTTTTTACTTAAATATTTTCTTATCAACCCAGAAAAATATAGCTCCTCCAATTAGATTTGCTACTATTGTTTCTATAATTTCATTAGTATGCAACAAATATAATACTAATGCTAAAATTGGCGTACTAAGTTGCCATCTTAATAAATATAAAACAAACTTTTTCAAATTAACACCCCTATATTTTAAAATTAAAAAAGGCGAGAACTAAACGGTTGCTAAACAACCCTCCTTTTATTTATCTTTCATTTGTTAAATTTAGGAAGTTCTTATGCCTATTATTTATCTTAAATTTGACGGAGAGTGAACCGGACTGCATCAGCGTCTCCGGTGGGACAGTAGAATGCCTAAAAACTCGGCACGAGTTAAATGTAATAAAGGAACTCTCTATGTCAAATTATAATTAAATTTCTTTACCATCTAAAAATATTCCATAATAATATTCATTACCAAAGAATATAAAATCATTATAAGGAAGTGTTAATCCTTCTTCCTCCCATTCAAATTCAATTTCGTGTGGATGTAGAATAAATTCATCTATTGGAACTCCTTTAGACCAACTTAAATTATCTTCATTAAATTCTTCTTTAGGTAAAATTTTTACCTCAATAATATGTTCCTCTTTCATATTTCGTGTTCCTCTCTTTCTTTTACCCCTCTACTATTATTAATGCGATTATATCATAAAATCAGACACTTGTCAAGAGAAAAGTATCTCATTTTAAGGTATAATTTAGCGGGTAAAAAAAGAGGACTATGACAAGAAATTTTGCCATTTCCTCTTTAATTTACCTACATTTTATAGTTTTTGTAAAGCGTCAGCTTTATAGAAACCTGTAGTTCCTGAAGAATTACCTACTTGATAAGGATAAGGTTTTCCACTATAAACTTTTAAGATTTGTCGTGTCCAACCAATTCCTCCAGCTGTCGCACCACTGCCATCAGCACTCGCTTTACCATAGCCCGCAATTTTAACAGTGTCTCCAACAGACAACCCTGTGGGAGTTGGTGTAGGTGAACCTGCAGGACTAATAGATGATTCATTCATCCATCCAAGGTCTCCTTCTGTATTATATGGATGTAAAGCTCCGTCAACACGTCTTGTTATTGTAGTAGTTCTATTTGAAACGTATCCTGTTGGTCTTGAAGCATCAGAACTTACATATAAATCTCCATTAATAACAACTCTATCACCTATGTTATATTTATAACTTGGTGTAGGTGCAGGTGGTGTTGGAGGTGTAGGTGGAGTAGGTTGTTCTCCATCAAATCCATTTAACTTAGCATTTTTAATAATAGTTTCATAATCTTGATATGCTATATCTGTATCAAGGTTTTCTCCATATCCATTTATTCTACCGTTAGATGCAGTTTGCCACATACCATAAGAAGTTACATATTGAGGTTTAGAACCATATCTAGCAACCCACTTATCATAATCTTTTAATTGGTCTACATACATCTTTTCTTGGAATCCAGAAATATCAGAAGCATAAATGCCTACATAATATTTCTTATTTTCTAATGTTTCGCAGAAACCTTTAATTGCTGCTGTAACGCCATCTTTATTTCCAACTTGCCAATGAGAATCTTCAACGTCCATATAAACAGGATATTCAAATTGTTTTCCTTTTAAGCAATTTTCATAGAAATAATTTGCTTCAGCAACACCTTTATCATAAGTATTAGCACAACTATACCAATATGCTCCTACTGGAATTCCTCTAGCTTTAGCATCTGCATAAAATCCTTCGAAACAGCTATCTTTATTATAAGAAACTCCAGTTCCCCAACCAGTAAATCCTCCACGTAAAATTACGAATTGATTATATTCACTATTTTTAATAGCATCAAAACTAATTCCTTGTTGCCAACTAGAAATATCTAAACCTTTTCTTTCAGATACAGGTGTTGGTGTTGGAGTAGGTTTTGGTTCTTCATAAGGTCTAATAGAACTTTCATCCATCCAACCTAAATCACCAGTTGTATTATATGGATGTGCACTTCCAGGATTCTTTCTTGTAATATTTGTTACTTTATTACTTACTGAACCTGCTGGTGTAGCAGCATTTGAACTAACATAAAGAGCTCCATTAATAACTACCTTATCTCCAATATTATATTTATCACTTGGAGTTGGTGCTGGAGCTGGTGATGAACCATCTACCCAAGCTTGAACATCAGCTGGTAAATAAATAAAACATCTAAAAGCATATGGAGAATTTAAACTCCATCTTCCATTATTATTAGTTCTTGTTGAATTATAGAATGCTGTTCCTCCATAATTTGAAGCAGATGTAAATATTTGATTATTAGAATCAACTCTTTCAACTACTTCAACGTGACCAGCACCATCAGAACTAGATAAAGAACCTTTTTGCCAACAAATTATAGCTCCACGTCTAGGAGTAGAACCCATTTGTAATCCTGCTGCTGCAGCTCTTTCTGGGAAGTTTTCTGCATTACAATTTAATGTTTTATAAGTACATCCAGATGTTCCTCTCGCTAAATTAATGATTTCATTAAATCTCGAACTTGCGTCATTCTGTTACTTTTGTGACCTATTTCTAGGCGGTTAGGACGTTAATCCTAACTCTACGATTTCATTATAAGATTATAGTCGTAGTCCAGACTGTATATTACTTACTTTCGTAAGGATGTCTTCAGCCTTGATGTTACCACCAAGACCCTGCAGTCGTTACGGATTCCTGTTTCCAGGTCTTTCCTCGGTCTGAAGTGTCTCCACCTTTTAACCGATATAGACATCTAAGGGCACTAATTAAATAAATTGCCAATGTGTTCCATCAGCTATATAATTTTCTATTTTACAACTTTGTGATATTTTATAACTAGATATTCCTGTATCTTTGCTGGCTTCTAATATACTCATATATTGTTTACCAGTTTCAATACATTTTACTTTTCTTCCATTAGCTTCTTGAACTTTAGTTTTTAAATCTGTAGTAGCCCATTGATTTTTTGCAGAATCTGAATTCTTTTTAATCCAATTATCAGATTTATAAACTTCTAACATATGAGCTCTAAGTTTAGGCTCATTCATCGCTTTCTTTGTAGTTTCAGAAACTAATTGTTTTTGTTCTTCTGTTAAAGGATTTCTAATAAAATTGTCATCTCCTCCAGAAGTAATATTATATCCATACCTATCATTCATTGTATTATATAGATTTATATAATATTGTTCTCTTTCACTTGCTTGTTTTCTTGTTAAATTTTCTTCTAAAATGATATGGTCAAAATTATCCCAACCATATTTTTGAATTGCATTATAAAAGCGTGTACTCTTTTTATAATCCACGCCATTTGTTCCACATCTCTCTTTTAAACTTCTTTTTGTTATTCCTATATATCTCTTGCCATTTATTTTATTAATATGACAATAGACCATATTGTTATTCATATAATCAACTCCATTTAAAATAGAGAACAATATAATTTATTTAATTATTTAATTTACCCAACGCAATTACTAAGCACAGTTGCATTAGGGTCGTTAGGTGAACCCATAATACAAGTAGACCATCCACCTGTGCTAGTTGTCATAAAATTTAAGTTTCCACTAGGTTTAGTTGTTCTCATTGAGAAACCGTCTGCACCAATACCTTCAACTTCTTCTTCATTTTCATTCTCAATTTTAACTGAATCATCATTCATATCTTCAAGAGAATCTTCGTTAAAAGTTGTTTGTATTCCGTCTTCAACATTTTCCATATTTCTGAAATCTTGTAATAATTCTTCATTCATTTCAATGTTCATATTTTCTTCCATTTAAATCCCTCCTTTTATACAAAAATAAAAAACGCCTATTTAATTCATCCTAAGCATTTTTAATTTATTCTGCTACCGTAACAGTTACTACATAGTTTTGAGTTGTTTCCTCGTCACCGGCAGTAATTATATATGTTACTGGATTTGTAAAGTCGTTTTCAGTTGTTCCACTTGTTTGTGCATCATCACCAACTTTTGCAGTTGCTTGTGCTGATAAAGTAAATGTAGCAGCTAAAGCAGTCACATCTGTATCTTTTGGTACTTCAACAGCGATAGTGTGATTTGTTTCATCAATAACACCATCTACACTAGCAAGTGAATAAGCAGTTATTTTTGCTTCAGTATTTGCTAATTCTGTTACTGTTACAATATAATTTTTAGTTGTTGTTCCATCTTCAGCAGTAATTACATAAGTTACTGGAGAAGAGAAATCGTTTGTAGTTACGCCACTTTCTTGAGCTGTAGAATCAACTTTAGCAGTTGATTTACTATTTACAAAAGTAAATTCAGCAACAGCAGAACTTACATCAGTTCCATAAGGTACGCTAATAGCAACAGTCGCATTTGTAGCATCTACAACGCCAATATATTCACCAATCTTAAATGTTTTAAAATCAGCAACTGTGTCATCTGAAGCATCGTTAACTATTTCAATCATTTCTTCAAGTTTAGTTCCAAGGGCACAACTTTGAAAGATTCCGCAAATTCCGTTGTTAATTTTATCAATAATTTCTTCACTTAGTTCATCAACAGTTCCCTGGCTCTTACTTGCAGTTAAAATGTTATTTAAAATGTAAGCAATGTCTGTGATGTCTGAGGCACTACACATTTTGTCTAGGGCTTCAACTTGAGCATCAGTTAGGACTTCACCCGTATATGTTTTAGTTGTTTTTAATTGATTATAAGCTGTGTCAATAATGGCTCCTAAGCCGATATTAGCAGCAGCAGGACAACCAGTATCAATATTTTTAAATGCTTCGTTATTATATTCCATAATATAATCTCCTTTCCTTTAGATGTGAATTTATTCCACACCCTTCTTTTCTATATTAAGAGAAGACGCTTTTACACGTCTTCTTCGATAATTTCAGAATCGTCTCCGATTCCTTCTTCAATTTGCACCCCTGCTTCTTCCTTTTTCTTACCATTATTAAAATTATTTAAACCATTAGCTGATAAACTAACTGGAATTGCATTTAATAAATATAAAACTATATCTTCATATTTAAAACTTCCAGTAACTAAATTAACAGCAAATAATAATATTAAAGCTATAATATAGCTCCAATATTTTGTTGGTAATTTCTTTATTAATGGTATTTCTTTTGTAAATTCAGTAACCATATAAGTTGTAGTTACTAAACCAGTGAAAGTTAATAAAACTTCCCAAGTTAAAAATTCATTCATAGTTTCCTCCTTTTTTAATAAGCATTATATCCTACAATAAATAAAGGAACGGCTGCACTATTTCTAGTATTCCATCCATTATTATCTCTATTACAACCTGAACCAAAAGTGATTTTTTTCTTATCATTACTAATAATATAATTTCTACCAAACCATTGAGGAGCACCGTCATATGCTGATGTAGGAACATATCCTCCTATAAAATATTGATGTCCCGCTGATATTGGAATTTTTCCAGTTGTCTCTAAATAACTCCAATTAGGAACGACTGTTTCTGTCCAATATATAATTTCAATATATAAAAAGTTTGCTAATGATGAGATATTGATATCTTGTTCTGTAAAATTAGTAAAACTCCCTGTGTTTTCCCATAATACAGTTCCTTTTAATCCAATAAAATTATCACATAGACCACCTAAGGAATATCCTTTATTTTCAATTATTAAATCTTTATTAATTATCATAAGTATCTTATGTTAGATACTAGATTAGCGAGGTTATTTAACTCTTTTCCACATATAAACAGCTAGATATGGAGGCATTATATCAATTGTAGTATCTGAGGTAAAATATCTATAACCATCAAATTGGTCTGTACTAGCTGATTGGGTTATATTATTTGTAGAAACTGCCCTTGATGGCTCTGTTCCAAAATAAGCCCAACTATTCCAGCCTAATTTAGTTATATTACCTATATTACTATCATAAATCAAAGGCATTAAATGTTTATGAGTATTACTTGTATTTCCTCCAGTTGAACCAGCTGTATATGAACTACTAGCTCCTAATAAAAAACGTCCTTGTATTCTCTCCCACGTACCTCCAAATAATGTTGAAGGGTCAGTGGAATTGACGCTCATATAAATTGAACCAATAGGATATGTAAAATCTAAAATAAAGTCTTTATTAATTATCATAATAAATGATATTAATATCTGTTATGTTATTTATGCAGTACGTTTCCACATATAAACTGTTATATATGGTTGAAGATTACCAGCATTGCCAGTAGTAACATTTGATACATTTCCACTCCAAACAGTTATATCTTGAAGTTTTTGTGTTCCTTTATATACTTGCCCATCAATTCCATATGAATATTCATATTTATATAAGCCTGTTGTTTTAGAGTGTTCGTGTTCTTGTAAATATTTACTACCTCCAGTTTTTTGAACTGTATTAAATTCTGTTTGATTTGTATCAACACCGACTAAAGTCCTACCTGTTGCAAAAGCAGTCCAAGTTCCACCAAAATATTTCGATGGGTTGGTAGAGTTAACACTAATATAAATACTACCAATTGGATATATTAAATCTGTATTAATCAGCATAAATAACACCTCCAAGAGCTACAGATATTAAATATCTGTCACCTCGCTCTCTTTGTTGAAAAGAGGTTCTAGTAAATAACTGAACCTCCTTTCTTGTGTTGAATTGTAGGGTTTTCTCCCCCCCCCACATAAGGGCATTTAATAAAATATTTTTCATAGAATTTCTACTGTATTCTATGCCACTCTCCTATATCTATAAACTACAATATATGGTTGAAGATTACCTGAATTTCCAGTAGTTAAGTTTAAAACATCCGTTGTAGATATTTTAGAGCCTTCATCTGGAAAAGCCGCCCAATTATATGTTAAACCTATTTTATTATAGGTTCCACCTTCTCCATAATTTAATCTGACCTCAGAACCAGCGGCTTGCCATAAATTATGATTGTGACTTTGTAAATACTTACTGCCACCTGTTTTTCCGATAGTATTAAATTCATTTTGAGAAGAATCTCGACAAACAGTTACTCGTCCGGCACCATATAATTCCCACGTTCCACCAAATAGTGTATTTGGATGGACTGTACTTGTAGTTTCATAAATTGTTCCTATAGGATAAATAAAATCCAAATTAATCATCATATTAATCGGCTTTAAGTCTTGTGTTATCTAATTAAGATGTACGTTTCCACATATATACAACCAAGTATGGAGGCATATTATTATGAGCCTCACTATTACCAGCTTCTGTTGTGTTAACAGCATATTGAGTTGTTTGATTTGGAGAAACACCTGTTAATCCAAAGAAACTACCTGTTTCTGTACTTCTATATACAGTATGACTATGTTTAGGCATTTGATTTACTGTTAAAGTAACTGTT
>JAFQTK010000023.1 GCA_017409065.1 bacterium | reverse complement strand
GAATTTATCATTATGTCATACAGATAATAAAGCTGCACTGTTCCATCCTTGCTAATAATTTCTACCGCAACTTTTTCTGCTGAAATAACTTTATTCGTTTTAGATGCACCGCCAACTAGAGTTTTTTGATTAGATGCGGTTGTATTTGAAACAGAATGTTCTTTTGCATCAACAGTTTCAACGAATTGAATACCCGTTAAAACAGAATCCAAACGCATATCCTTTGTATAAGTAAGCTGTTTTGGATTATTCACACAACCATAAACATCAACAAATTCAGAGTTGGTATTTTTATAAACATTAATAACATCTCTAGGTTTCAACAATGGGTCGTTTCCACCTGCAAAAAATTCCTTTAAATATACAGGAATAGTAACAACAGAATTATCATCATCAGAGATTCTTCTAATTACCGCTTGCGTTGTAAAAGTTTCTTCCAAAAGTTCTTTTTTATTTTTCAAAACATCAGACAACTTCATACCATCTTTATAGGCATATGTAGCGGGATGTTTTACGTTGCCTTGCAAAGTAACAGTGTTTTCCGCCATATTGTAGAGTTCTCTAAATTCAACAGAATCACCATTATTCATCTTAATATTTTTAGCTTGATTCCAAGATACATTACTTGCTTTTCGTTCCAAAGTTTCTCTATCAAGCGTAGTCATCGTAACTTCATTTGCCTGAGTCCCTGGGAGCAGTCCACCTGCATAAGAAACTATTTTTTGCAAAGATTCGCCATCTTTCGTTTCATAAATACCGGGAACAGCAACACCATTTTTTAAAGCCACGACACTACCAATTCCTGTGATAAAAATTTTATCATTTGGTTTTAAGATAATATCATCATCTTGTCCTGCAAATATAGTTTGGTACAAATCAACTTCCTTAGTTTTTTTGCCCGATGTATAAGTAATCTTTCTCAATGTACCAGTCTTTTTAACCCCGCCGGCAGCACCTAATGCATCCATCAAAGAGGAATTATTGCTAACCAACACTTTTCCGGGTTTATTAACTTGTCCATAAACGAATACAGAAAAATCTTGACCACCTGCAACATTAAGCTTAACTTTCAAGCTATTGTATTTTTGTTTAGCTAATTTATTTATATCTTTTTCAACATCACTAATTTTACGACTTTCTGCTGAAACAATCCCCAAACCTTGAACAAAAATATTGCCTTTTGAATCAACTTGAGAACTGATTACCGGAGAAAGCAAATTAGCCCCTGATATAGCCATCACATCAACAGAATCTCCGTACAAATAGATGCTAACTTTTTCACCTACACTCAATGTGTAATTATTATCGAATTTACCGACAGAAGCACTACTTGATGCAGCCGGAGCTGTAAATAAATCATACCCAACTTGCAACAGAGTTTTATTCTTTAACAACGCATCTTTGCCGTTAAAAATTGACTCTACCGCACTCAAGCCGCCAATAAACGGTTTATTCGTTGATTGATAACTTTCAGCAAATGCATCATTCTTTTTTACTTGCATATCAGCAATTTCTTGTTGCTCAACATCTACTGTCCTTGATTTAAACGGTAACGCAAAAACAGGAGTTGAACTAACAACAAAAGATAACATCAAAAATGTGGCTATAATATTTTTTCTCATGGCGTTCCTTTTCTTTTTTACATAAATCATATTCCGAATATTATGTAATTGCAATCTCCATTAACGACTTAATTGCAGGCCATTCAAGTCGCCATAACCCAGATGCATCAAGGGCATAGTTACCCACACAAGCCAATTTGCAATCTTTACATTTATTTACGGTTTCTATAAATAACGGGTCTTTTATAACTTCTTTCAAAGGTCTGTTTTTCACATCAATAAATGGTTTTCTATCATAACATCTAAGCATTTCGCCATTAGAGTAAATAACAGTAGCAATTCTTGGCCAATGACATTCATAATAGTTTTTCTTTTCAATAATATAATCCATAAAATAATAAGAATTTCTAATTGGATAACCTAGTTTTTTCAACTCTTTAATTTTGACAAACATTTCTGACAATTGGTCGTTTTCAAGCTCTGTTTCAACAACATTTTCAGCTTCTTCAGGTCTTGATGCTGCTTTATTAACCGTAAAATATAACAAGATATCAGCATCTTTACAGTATTGAGCAACTTCTTTTATTTGTTCAAAATTAGTTTGAGTTGATACGGTACAACAAATATAAATTCTCATTTTAGGTGAATGGATTTTGTGATATTCAATACCGCTCATTACCTTGTCGCAAATTCCCGGCATATGTCGAATATCATCATGTGCTTTGCCTATTGCATCCAATGAAATAAATGACAAATCAGTGTATTTTGCAAAATCAGGGTTAGTTTCCAAAAACCATCCATTAGTAGCTATTTTAGTGTACAATCCCGCATCATGAGAGGCTTTGCAAATCTCCGCAAAGTCTTCTCTGATTAGAGGTTCGCCACCCCAAAGAATACTGTCCATATACCCTAATTGACCTGCTTCAGTAAGAAGCCTGATAATTTCTTCTTTTGGCATATCATCTTGACCTTTTTTAGATTTCCAAAAGCAAAAATCACAATCACAATTACATTTACTCGTAACCATTAATGAAAAACATAACGGTTTTGGATATTTAGACAATCTACTTTGAATACATTCTAACGCACCGCCAAAAAGATGACGATAGTATCTGATACGTTCAAATGTCATTTTGTTTCTTGATTCTTGTTTTAACATTTTATCATTTCCTCTCGTTCTATTATATTTTTCTTATCATTTACAAATTTTTTTCTTTTTATTAAATCAATAAAAGCTTCAATTCTTGTCATATAACCGGCCTTACCTGTTTGCTCATCAAAAACCAATGATAAAACCGGAATATTTTCTTCTTTACTAACCTTTGACAAAATATTTTGAGAAACTATCTCCGGCATACAAGAAAACGGCATCATGTGAATAACACCATCAATACCGTGCTTTGCAGCATAAACCGTATCGCCTATTGTTTCTATACACTCACCACCTATTGCTCTTTTCATATATTTTTCAGCATATCGAACACAACGTTCCCTGTGGGATTCTTTTTTGTTCAAAAAAGACGGAGTCAAAACATGTGCCAACCAATCACTAAACATTATTTGTCGCTGTACCTCAACACCCATTTCCCCAAGTTCTTTTTCTATATTTTGATTTGTATATGGATCTAAAAGCACAAAAAACTCTCCCAACAAATACACAATAGGAACCTTTCTGGTCTTATCAATTTGAATCTTTGCAAAGTCTTTTTTCATTCTTCCAAACAAAAAACAAAACTTAAATAACGAGTTTGTTTCATCAATTTTATTAAGCCACTTTTTATAACAAGCTTCAGCAGAACCTCGTTTAATTTCTCTTGGACGATAATAAAGTAAATGTTTTTCTGCTGCATCAATAGCAAAAAACTTTGTAAACCCTAAGCCAAACCCTCTTATATACCGTATAGGATTCAAACATCTTGTTACATGCCAGAACGCTTGTACCGTTTGTTTCATTTTACTTTGGTACATATCAAAAATAACCATATCAAACTCATACCCCATTTTTTGAAGCGTTTTTTGTGCCATTTTAGTATAATTTCCAAGACGACAAGACCCTGGGGCCTGAAACATCATCAACGTATTTGCACCATTTTCTAATGCCATAATATAATTTGCCAAATTTAGTTTGTAGGGTAAACAAATTCCCTCAATACTGTTTTTCACACCCAACTCTAGAACTTCATTACTATTTGCTGGAGGAATGACTATTTTTGCACCTAATGTAACTAACAAAGCCTTTAAAGGAATATCAATCCGTCCCATTCTTGGCCAAGCAACAACTCTATCCTTCGCCGCAATATTGTCATCCATTTGAGAAAATCTATTAAGCTGCCTTTTGCTTTCTTTTATCATTTTCATCATCCCACCTAACAAACCACTATTGGATTTGAATAACCCCAAGCTTTATTTTTAAGAAAAATCTCGACCCTATATTTTCCTTTTTTATTTATTGGCATTTGCAAATCTTTTGTCCTAACTTGACTGATTCTTTCACCATTCAAAATAACTCTTATGTCCACCACTTTATCTGTGCGTACTGTTAAAAACGTTTTCTCGTCCAAATTAATTTGTTCCCCACAAGTGACATTACACTGAGAATTAGAAATACTGAAAAATGGCACATCAGGACACACACTCCTATTAATAATAAAATTATTTGCATTTCTAAGAGCTAAAAGTATTTGAGATTTTTTATCCTCAAATTCCTCAGCTAACGGTTCATTTAAATAAACCAAATTTGTAATCGTACCAAACATCATTTTATAAGGGAAAATAGTTAATGGCACTAAATACTTTCTTATCTTAAGGGCATGAGCATCAACCCCACCTGTTGCAGGAACTATATCGGACTTGATGTTATTTAATTCATCCCACCACTTCAATGAATCATCAGGTGCAAATTTTACCAAATTATGTCTGAATAAAAAGGCATATAGCAAATTGAAGATATTTTTGTCGTTTAAATTATCAGCCCAAGCGGAAAACCAATTCCATATTTCTACTCCGTCAGGAAGTTTTGATTTATTAATCCAACGAATAGGTTTATTGACATTCCTACGAAGAACAGTTTCATCGGGATGAGCTGCAAGTCCAAATCCCCCCTGTTTTTTAACATTATCAATTACCAGTTGAATATCATCATCAGGCAATATAACTTCATTAATTCCTAGTGCTAAATAATGGTTTCCATTCAAAGGAGAAACTTCTTCACCTTTGATAACGCACACACCATTATAAATTCCTTCTTTCACATCAAAAGTGTTGTGATCTGTTATTATAATCCACTCCAAACCAACTGATTTCGCAGCCAAAGTAATTTCATTAATGTCACCTGAACCGTCGGAAAATACAGAATGGACGTGCATAACACCATTCGAAATATACTTATTAAGTTTTGAATACTCACTTTCAACCATAATTTTTATCTTTGAGAAGTTGTTAAAATCTTTTCATCCCTAACTTTATTTTTCTGAACACCTGCATTTAATTGAAGAATATTTCGATTCTCGAGCATTTTACGTTTTCTTCTAACCAGCATATCAACAAAAGCTTCTATTCTGGTAACAAACCCTGCCTCTCCGGTATGCTCATCCGTAGTTAAATGAATCATCGGCATATTTCTCTTTTGGGCGTGATATTGAATTTCATCAACCATCAATGAATCCGGACCGCATCCAAATGCCGACAAGGCAATAATTCCGTCGACCTTATTATGTAGCATATAATATGCAGCAGCACCTGTTAAATCCAATTCATTCGCCCAATATTGTATTTCATCAAGTGCGTGAATTGAATTTACACAATCTTCCCTAGTCACATTCAACCCTGTATAGACTTTAACCCCCATTTTTTCAAGTTTTTTGATTAATCTCATTGAAATACGTTCATCAAAAAGATTATAGCCATGTGCCATAATTACAACTGATACAGGCTTAACAACTTCTACATTTTTGGTTATTACATGTCCTTCAATTGAACAATTCAATGCTTCTTCAAAAGACAAACCCGATTTTGTCATTTTGACAAAAGAATTATAAACAGCCCATCCTTCCACAATAGCCGAGTCTATTTTACTTTCATCATAAATATCAAATTCATTTGCTATTTGTTTGCAAAAATCTTTAAAACCAATGTTTTCAGTTTTATCTAAAGTTGGTTCAATCATTCTAAACGGTCGATTTATTACATTCCTGATAATCTCAGGCAATCCTCTAATTTTACTACAATTATTAACCTTATAGGCTGATGATTGAATCGCAGGAACAAAAATTGTGTCACAGCCTTTGTCTAACAAATTTATAACATGTCCAACAAATACCTTTATAGGCAAACAAGTATCAGATACTACACACTGAGAACCCTGATTTATAAGCTTTGTAGTCGTTTTATCAGAAAGTACAATATCAATTCCTAACGCTTTAAAGAAACCAAAATAGAATGGGTAATTATTATAATAAGAAATCGCCCTAGGTATCCCAATCCTTTTCAAATTTTTATTTTCAGTATTTATGCCCATTTTATTATTATTTTGCTAGCTTTTTATTACTCAATTCTAGCACAACTTATTTTATTTATCTGTTTTTCGAATAATATATTAAGTTTTTTAAAAAAAGAATCCGAAAAAAGCAAATTTAGACAATAAAAAAATGCGTCACCCGCGATTCGAACGCGGGACCTATCCCTTAAAAGGGGAGTGCTCTACCTACTGAGCTAGTGACGCATTTTTATAAATATAAAAAACTATTTAATTTTCAATCAAAACCGTTAAATCTAGTGTTAACTCTCACTTAACTTTTTATCGGCTGCTATTATAAGATAGCAAGCACAAAGTTTATAGTCAAGTACTTTTTTTACATTACTTCGTAATTGCTCCAAGACTCGCACTTTGAACGGTTTTACGATATTTACTCAAATATCCTTTTACATTATGAAGTTCTGGAGATACGAAATTTTTTCGTCTTTCTTCGATAATAGCCTCATCAACTTCCAAATTCACCGTTCTATTTGGAATATCAATTGTAATTTTATCTCCATCTTCAATATAAGCAATCAACCCGCCATCCGGAGCTTCCGGACATACATGCCCTATGCATAGTCCTCTTGTTCCGCCGGAAAAACGTCCATCTGTAATCAACGCACATTTTTTGCCCAAACCTTTACCAACCAAAAGCGAAGTAGGTGCCAACATTTCTCGCATGCCCGGGCCGCCTTTTGGTCCTTCATAACGAATTATGACAACATCACCGGCTTGAACTTTATCATTTTCAATTCCTTCCATTGCTTCTTCTTCGGAATTGAAAACTTTTGCCGTTCCCTCAAACGTCCAACATTCTTTTTCAACCCCTGAAATTTTTACAACAGCACCATCAGGAGCTATATTACCTTTTAATACGGCTAAACCTGCCTCTGTTGAAATCGGATTATCCATCTTATGAATAATATTATTATCAACCCAAGCATGCTCTGCTATTTCACTAATTTTCAATCCGGACAATGTTTGCAAGTCTTTCAACACATCATCTTTTTCTGACATTGTTTTTAAAACACCGGGGATTCCGCCTGCATTATGCAAGTCAGTCATTGTCGGCAATGCTGATGGGTCTAATTTAATAATTTGTCTTATTTTACTTGATAACTCAGCAAAATCTTCAAGTGTTATATCAATATCACCGGAATTTGCAATTGCAAGAAGGTGCAAAATTGAGTTTGTAGAACCACCTAAAGCCAAATCAACAGTTATTGCATTTCTTATTGCATCCTTTGTTATTATATCAGATGGTTTTATGTCATTTTCAACCAATTCAACCACTTTCAAACCACTTTCAAAAGCAATTTGTCGTTTCTGAGCAGATACTGCTGCTGTTGTTGCACAATATGGCAAACTCATCCCCATCACTTCGGTTAAACAAGCCATTGTATTAGCGGTATATAAACCTTGACAAGAACCTGCTGAAGGACAACACGCCGCTTCCATTTCATAAAGTTTTTCTTCTGTTATCTCCCCACTTCTAAATTTACCAATTGCTTCAAATGAACCACGAATCATTGTAAGAGTTTCATTTTTACATTTACCATCCAACATTGGGCCGGCAGTTACAACAATACAAGGGATATCCAATCTTAACGCAGCAATAAGCATGCCGGGAGTGATTTTGTCACAATTAGTAAGCAATACTAAACCATCGAGTTGATGCGCACTGGCAACACTTTCAACACAATCTGCTATCAAATCACGAGATGGCAATGAATATCTCATCCCTGAATGTCCCATTGCAATACCGTCGCATATTGCAGGCACACCAAAAATAAAAGATTGCCCGCCGCCTGAATGAATACCTTTTTCAATTTGTCTTTCCAAATCTCTCATTCCGATATGTCCTGGCACTAAATCGGTAAATGAACTGGCTATACCGATAAATGGCTTTTTCATTGCTTTTTTACTCACACCTGTCGCATAAAGCAATGAACGATGCGGAACTTTGTTTATACCTTTTTTTACATTATCACTTCTCATAAAAAACTCCTCTTATATCGTTTTATTTAATAATTATACTACTTTATTTTACTTTATGTAAATAAATAACAGAAAAATCGATATATTTTAAAAAAAATGGGTATATTATAAATAGAGGCAGTTTTTTTGGAGGCTACATGAAACTAAAGGCTCAAAATACAATAGAAATTATCTCAATGGTGTCCGTAGTACTCGTTGTGGTAGTAGCAACTTTAATGTTCATAAATGGACAAAAATTAAATTTATCTAATTTATCTGCAATAAATATTAATAATGGGCAACAAAATCAACTTATTAAGCCTACACAACAAATCAACACAATTACAAATTCTGTTCAAACAGACATAGAAACAGCAGGCACCCTCTCAAATACAGTTGCAAACATGAACGAAACCGAAATAATAGACAAACTTTCAAACAAAACAAATGCCGATTTACTTGCTGTAAAATCTGTAAACAATGAAGATGTATTTGATTTGGCAAATACATTAATAGATAATTTAGCATTGACGGTATCTCCATTCGATAAAAATGATTTAACAGATACGACGAAGGCTGCATTAGCCAAAGTTGCAGTTGATGCAAAAAATAAACTTGGTAGCGACAACACTTCCTCAACTTATGGAACCTATACGGTTTACATCAGTCTACTCAATGAAATTATGCAATAAATTTTAATAATTTTAAAAAATTGCCCTAATTTAGGGCAATTTTTTTGTATGAAATGTTTTTATTTATATGAGAGTATTTTTTTAAGAGAGTATCATGACTATACAGGCAACAACTGCGGCTACAACAGCCACAAGACCAATCATTATCAAAATAGATGCAACCAGAAACACCCAAAACAACACGTTTACTTCAGTTTGGCAAGGCTTGCAAAATATGGGTTATAGCGAGGCAGACATCGCTAAAATTCACCGTGAAATGGAAAATGAGATGATAAACGGTCAAAAATTCGTAGCAACTCAAGTTGCCGATGGCACAGCCGTTGATGTAAGTGCCGCTATTGCAAGAGCCGGAGTTTCTCTCCCCAATTTTGGCAAATTGACAACTTCTGCACCGCAAACATCAAACCAACCTACACAAGCACCCGATACACAACCGACGGTACAAGCATCACAGCCTACCGACGAAGCTCAACCTTCACAGGAACAACCAACAGAGAACCAACCTCAAAACATACAAATGTATCAAGGCAAACCAATAAACGTAGAACCTCAAACTCTATCGCCGGAAACAATTATGCAAAACTATGGCGACAATAAAGTTTTTCAAACAGCTCGTGGAATGGCTCATTTAAGCGAAGCTAACGGCGGTGATAGAAAAATAACAGGCCAAAAATATTACCAACCTTGGTGTGCAGATATGGTTAACTACTTCTATCAACAACTTCTCGGTACTAATCCAATGGCTATAAATGGTAGAAACAATTCTATGGTAGCCGGAATTAAACGCTGGGGAATAAACAACGGAATTTATAATAAGGCTGGCTCCCTAGATAAAATTCAAACACAAATGGGCAACCTCAAACCAGGAGATGTAATTATATTTGACACACCTTATTTATACAAAGCAGCCGACGGAGGGGTTTACAGAAACGGAAATATAAGTCACACAGCTGTTGTTGTTGCAGTAAATAACGGAAAAGTTGTCCTAATGGAAGGCAACACAAATGAACGTAAAATGGATGCAAACGGCAATTTTATAACGAATAAAAAAGGAGAAATCATTCCACAAAGCACGGTAGATGGTATATTGTTCAAAGAATATGATGCAACTGCATTATTCTGCCGTGGATATTCAGGTTTCCTTAACATGCAAGGATATCAATAAATCATCCTAAAAATACTTGTTCCAATAAATCTTTGCGGTAAAATTTTATTGTAGTTTATTGGAAAGGATTTTTTATGTGGGAAAAAGATGTTAACATTCACGAAGTAAGAGAAATTCGTGTAAGACCTAATGTTTATTTTGGTGTTGGTGCTATAAAAAAAATTGACGATATCGTCAAAGCACTTAAAGCAGAAAAAAACGTAGATAAGGTCATTGTTGTTTCAGGTCGTGGAGCATACAAAGCTACCGGAGCCTGGGATTATGTCGAAAAAGCTCTTACTGAAAACAATATTGGCTACATTAATTACGACAAAGTAACACCAAACCCAACAACGCATCAAGTTGATGAAGCCGTAAAAATGGCATTGGATTTTGGAGCTAAAGCTGTTATTGCTATTGGTGGTGGTTCACCTGTCGATGCAGGAAAAAGTACTGCAATATTAATGGAATACCCTGATAAAAATTGTAATGATTTATATGAATTTAAATTTGCGGCAGAAAAAGCTGCACCAATTGTTGCAATTAACCTAACACACGGCACAGGTTCAGAAACAAACAGATTCGCAGTAGTTACAGTTCCTGAAAAAGACTTTAAACCTGCAATTGCCTACGATTGTATTTATCCGTTCGCTTCTATCGACGACCCTGCACTGATGACAAAGTTATCTCCAAAACAAACATTATACGTTTCTGTTGATGCGGTAAACCACGTTGTAGAAGCAGCAACTTCAAAAGTTGCCTCACCTTATTCAATCACATTGGCTAAAGAAGTAATCAGATTGGTTGCTAAATATTTACCAAAAGCTATTGAAAATCCTGAAGATTTAGAAGCAAGATATTTCTTGTCATATGCATCTTTACTAGGTGGTGTAAGTTTCGACAATGGTCTTTTGCACTATACACACGCATTGGAACACCCACTAAGTGCAGTAAAACACGAACTTTCTCACGGTTTAGGATTAGCAATCTTGCTTCCTGCTGTTGTTAAATACATTTACTCTCAAAAAGCAAATGTATTGGCTGATATTCTTGAACCGATTACCGAAGAACTAAAAGGCGAGGTTTCCGAAGCTCAATATGCGGCTCAAAAAGTTGAAGAATGGTTGTTCAGTATTGGTATAACACAAAAACTTACAGATGAAGGATTTAGCGAAGCAGATGTTGAAAAACTAACAAATCTTGCATTTACAACACCTTCTTTAGACGGACTTCTTGGCATAGCACCAACTGAAGCAACTAAGGAAACAGTTGCCGCTATTTATACAGAATCACTAACACCTTATAATAAATAAGCATTATTTATTAAATAAGAAAGCACTTCAAAAATTTGAAGTGCTTTTTGCTATATATATCTTTACAGATAACGCAATTTTTTATTCAAAAATGTTTTTATACCTATATAACACGATTAAGGATATGGATAATTATGACTATTACTGATGGAATAAATTTATCATTGTTAACAACTAATACACAAACACCCCCGATTATCGGTAAATTAGGCGGGTTTAATTCTACAATCTGGAGTTCTTATCAGGGGAATACTATCACTGAAAAAATAACTTTAGTTGATTTAGACAATGATGCAAGAAAACGACCGGATATTAAAATTGTTGAAAGAAACGGACAAGTAAGCGTATTTGAAGTAAAACAGCACTCAAACGGTACAGAAGAATGGGTTGAATCTCAACAATACGCAAGTTTTGCAAATCAAGAATTTCAAGAAACAGAAGGGAAAAAATATAAAGTAAAAAAAGGCGATTTTTTGGGTGCTATTGCAAAGAAATACGGCGTTTCTGTTAATGAACTAAAAAAAGCGAACAATATTCCACAAGATTCTTCATTGATAAAAGAGGGGCAAACCCTTATTATTCCGACCTCCACACAGCCACTTTCCGATAACTTAAATTACGCAAACTGTTCTGAAGTAAATCTGAATTACCCTAACAAAACAGATATAGAACCGACGTCCGCAATTGATGATTCTGCACAAAATAATCAAGTAGTCAAAGTTGAAAAATCAGCGACCGGCGAACCTACTATCGTTTTGGAAACAACTAAAGCGGAGCAAACGAACACGGCAAAACAACCGGAAGCAAAACCTTGGGACGAGAAAAAAATAAAACAACAAACATTAAAATTAGTATTCGAACACGCTAAAAAGAAAGAAAGTTACAGAAGTAAAGAATACGTATGTGATGCTGGTTATCGGACAATAGGCTATGGTCACAAAATTCAAAAAGGTGAAAATTTTACAACCCTCTCCAAAAAAGCAGCTGCCGAACTTTTAGCTAAAGATTTACAAAAAGCTTATAACGAAGTAGTAACGGCACTCGGGGATTCCGTAAAAAACTTAAACGAAAAGCAACTTGCAGCACTTGTAAGTATGGCTTTCAACTCCGGCGGTGAAGCCGTTACAAAATCTGAATACTTTGCCCTCATCAAAGAAGGTAAATTTGAAGAAGCTCAAGCCAAGATGGATGCGGTTTGGGCAAATAAAACTGATAAGAAAGGAAATATAATACGCGACGAAAATGGTGAGCCAATTAAAGAAATTAAAAATGGACTTCTTATAAGAAGAACAGAAGAAATGTTGATGTTTGGTGATGGCAAACTCTGCGATGCGGCAAAAGCAAGAGTTTTAGAATTACTAAATCAATCATTTGGCACACAGTACGCTTCATTGGAAGAAGCAAGCAAAGAAATGCTCGCTGAATTATATTCGCTTGAAAGAAAAAATTCAACTATAAATATTCAGGCAAAACAAAAAGCTGCAGGTAAAAAAGCTAAAAACTTGCAACCTCCAATGACTGCTGCTGAAAATGCAAAATTAAGACGTTTAAGAAATATCAAAGCACTATTCGATATACTTAAAAATCCACCCAGCTTTAAAACTGAGTAAATGTTTTTAAGTATTATACTCGCCCATACATATCTTCTAAACGCTCAATGTCATTCTCGTCAAGAATATCACCACGTTGAACTTCCAAAATTTTAACAGGTTCATCATATGGGTTTTGTAAAGAGTGAACTTCTTCTATTGCCAAATCGATGTGTTCACCTGGCAATAGCTCATAAGCTTTATCGCCTTTCACAACGTAAGCTTTCCCCTCAAGAACTACCCAATGCTCAGAACGATGATGATGAAGTTGTAAACTCAATTTTGCCTTTGGATTAACCATTATACATTTAGTCAAGAAGCCTTTTCCCT
>JAFQTK010000022.1 GCA_017409065.1 bacterium | reverse complement strand
TTTCAAACCTCAAATTTTCCCTGTTTTTAACCCGCAAGCGAGCATTTTTCAGAATAAAACCAAACAACGGATTTTTAATTTTTTCTTTGACAATTTTTTCTGCATTGTGCCTAATTTCTTGCTCTCGTTCAGATTCTTTTTCAAGGTCAATAATACCCTGTTTTACATAAGAATTTATTATAAATTGCAATAGAGACGGATCTTGTTTATAGGTAATTGTTTCAAGTTTTAATTCCCCAATACAACGATTGCCGAATTTTTGGATAAATTCTTCAATATCTTTTTGGGAATTTTCACCTTTACAAATTTTATTTGAAATCAATTTAATTCTTTTTATAGGTTCTGTTGAAATTATCCCTGTTTCGCCTGTTAATAAATCGTTTTGCAAAGTTCCTTTTGGGTCAATTTTTGATAAAGTTTTTTTCAAAAGCCCGTAAAAAATCATTGCATAAAAATCGTTGACTAAAGGTGCTTGCCATTTTTTCATTAATTTAGATTCTAGTTCAAAATAAATTTCTACAAGTTCGTTTGAAGTTTTGTCCTCTAATTTACCGTTTTCGTAAGGGGTAAGGGTATTATTTATATGTACATAAAATTTTTCAATATCTTTTGGAAGTTTAAAAAGATTCACTATCAAAGATTTTATCAAATTTACAAGACGCAAATATTTATTTTTTTTGCTTGGTTTAACTTTTGGAGCTTGATTGAGTTTTTGTTTCACCCCCATCATTGATTCCATAAAGCGTGCATTAATCTCATACCCCGGCATAAGGCGAAGAAGCCTGTACCAATTAAGAAGATTATAATAAACTCTGCCTTCAATTAACCCTAACATCTGAAAAATATCCGAATTTTCTTCGATTAATTCCTGTTCTACTCCCATAATCAAAAGAAATTGTTTATAGACTTCGGTGTAAACATCTTTAATAAAGGAAAAAGTAAGAGGTGTTGTCACCCCTGAATAACTTTCGATAATATTTGAATTGTCCCAAATAACTTCTTGCTGTGATTTATCTGGTATATTTTCCAAAGTTGTTATCGGTCTTGCCTGCAAAATATAGAGTTTTCCGCTTTCATAAGCCCATTCAATATCCTGAGGTTTGCCGTAAATCTCAACAATTTTCTTTACTTCCTGCACAATTTCTTTAATCTGTTCATCAATTAAAGAAGATGCCGACGGGTTCTCGTTTTTAACCTGTTTTGTACCAAATCCTTTTTCTTCATCAAAAACAATTTTATAAGGTTTTTCTGCGATATTTTTTGTAATTTTGTTATCTTCAACAGAATACGTATCAGCGTTAAATTCTCCTGAGACAAGTCCTTCACCTAGTCCAAAAACACTTGAAATAATAATCTCATTGCGTTTTCCCATAATCGGATTTGATGAAAATGCAACACCGGAAACTTCTGAATTAATCATCTCCTGAACAATCACGCTAACTTTTATATCGGCATTAGAAAGTCCGTTTTGTTTCCTGTAAAATTTTATTCTGTCTGAATTTGCACTATTTATAACATCATGTATTCGAGCTTTTATATCTTCAGGTTTAACATAAAGAAACGATTCCATTTGTCCTGCAAAAGAATTTCCACTCCCATCTTCACCAACTGCTGACGAACGAACTGCATATAATTTATTATCCTGAACCTCAAAATTATCTTCTGTTGAAGTTACAACAAACCATCTTGGAATATTTATTCCGTTTTTTGTTAAAATATCAAGGTTATAAGCTTTCCCGCCAACTACTCTTTCTTCCATTTACCCACCTATAAAATGCCATATCATAGGGATTCCGCCTAACGACAAATACATACCTAAAGTCCAAATTCCTGCCATAGTTTCGATTTTTGAGGCAATTTTTTGTTCTTTTGTTTTCAAGAATTTTAACGCAGGAATTGCACAAAAAATCAAGAAAAATACCAAAAATATAAATGTCATTTTGCCAAATCCTGCATAAAAACAAGCGATATTTGCGAAAACAAATGTTGTAAACAAAACACAAAGCCAAACAATTGTTGCTCCTTTTTCGCCCCAAATGTATGAATAAGTTTCAACCCCAACTTCTTCTGCCTCTTTGGCTCTTATTTTTCGCCCAATCTCTATTACTACACCGTTTAAGAAAGTTACAATTAGGAAAATAATTAAACCATTTGGCATATTTGTGCTGCTATTGTTCCAATCCAAGCCCGTTGTATAAAAATCAATTACAGGCATAATCATCATGTGCGAAACAAGATAGGCAATAGGGTGTTTGCGCAACCAATCACGCACAAAAAACTCTTTTGCCATAATAAACATATAAACTATGACTAAACACCATATCCAGATCATTTTGGGAATAACTACAGCATTTAAAATACCTTGAGAAGTAATTATAATAAATATCAGCCATTTTAATTCTTTAAAGGATACTAATCCTCTTGGTACTGCTCGATACGGACGATATTTTGCATCATCTTCGGCATCTTTAAATTCATCAAAAAGCCTTAATAAAAAGAAATACCCGAATGACGTCATAGCACCAATTAATAAAGTCAAAAAAGAAAAATTAAAATCTCCGCGTAAGAATTTTGAATACGACATAGCTGAAAACGCAAATGTCAAAACCATTAACCCGTATGAAAATAACGGAAATCTTTCACTTTGATAAATCCAAAATCGTTTGAAAATATTTAAATCTTTCTCTTCCATGCTTTGCTAATTATACAATTTTTCTGGCATTTTGTACATCAAGCAAGTATAGGATTATTATAAACAACAATAATTCACATCCAAAATATGAATAATATATCTTTCAAAGTCTTGGTTATAACGTTCGCCGGTGATGAGTTTAGATATATAGCTTTCTGTTAGGTTCAGTCTTTTGGCAAGCATTTTTTGCGGCATATTTTTCTGCAGCATTTTGAAGCGTATCATTCTTTCCCTGCGGTACAGAAAATGGCTTCCGCCATCTTTCATATCATTAGGACTCTTTGACATTTTTTGTTCGAGCAGTTCAGTCTGTTTTCTCAGTTCTTTTTTCATGGGGTAATTCCTTTGGAGTAAATGATTTTAGTACTCACATTCTAACTCTGTTTTGACCGAAAGCAAGTGTGTCTAATTGATACGAAACAAGCCGGAAACAGTTCCAATCTTCCGAGCTCGGAGTGATATATGTTAGTACGATGAACGAAGAAAAATATATTACAATTAAAGAATTAGCAGAACTTAAAGGCGTAAGCAACCGTGCTATTCGACTATCAAAAGATAAATACATTACCAGAGAAATTACAGTCAAAGGCGGAAAAAGTTTTGAGATTTTGCTATCAAACATTGAGCCAGAGTTGCAAGAAAAATATTATTCGTAATTTATTCCGATTTTATCTGAAAAACAGTTCCCTGCACCATTTGATTTTCATAAGCCAGATAAGGCTAAAACAATTGCACTTGCAAGATTGGATTTATTAAATCTTTGGAAAAATCAGCACAAAAATCAACAGAATAAAACACAATTTGATACCGATTTTTTGTGTGCCTACAATGCGCAAGTTTTGTATCCTGAAATTTATGCAAAACTGGGTAGAGTTTCAATAGGTACTCTTCAAAGATGGAAAAGAGTTCTAGGAAATAGTAATAATTACGAACTTTTAATCCCAAATTATCATTATGAATATTATTCAAGAACTTGTCTTACGGAGTATGAAAAACAGATATTTTTAAAACTACTTTTACATCCGAATAAATTTAGTATTGGAAAAGCTATTTCTTTGACTCAATATGTTCTAAAATCTCAAGGGCAAGAATATATTCCTGCTCCTCCAACTTTTAGAAGATTTGCGAATTGGTACAAGGCGAATTATTTTGATAAGTGGACATTATTGCGTGAGGGAGAAAAAGCATTAAAAGAAGAGGTTATCCCACATATTAAAAGAGATATTTCTAAAATTGAAGTTGGCGAAGTTCTTGTAGCTGACGGCAAACGGTTAAATTTCAAAGTAATAAATCCGTTCACAGGCAAGCCTTGTAGAGCAACATTAATCGGGTTTTTGGATTGGAAATCAACTGCATTAGTCGGATATGAAATAATGCTTGAAGAAAATACTCAAAATATAGCATCAGCTTTAAGAAATGCGATTTTGAATTTAGGTAAAATCCCAAAATTTGTTTATCTTGATAATGGCAAGGCTTTCAGGGGTAAATATTTTATGGGCAGTTCTAGCTTTGACGAGATTGGTTTGAAAGGAATTTATGAAAAACTAGGTATATCAACAGTTTTTGCTAATCCATATAATGCTAGAGCAAAAGTAATTGAGCGATTCTTTTTAGAAATGCAGGAAGGTTTTGAAAAGCTGTTACCAAGCTACATTGGAACAAGCATAGAAAATAAGCCTGCAAGACTAAGAAGAAATGAAAAGTTCCATAGCGAAATTCATACTGAATTTATCCCGACTATTCAGCAAACCGTACAAATGATAAACAGTTGGCTGGAGTATAAAAATTCTCTGCCTTGTCCGAATGATAGAACAAGAAGCATCAAAAAAATACTTGATAGTATTGAGCGACAAGAAATTAATCCAAGGGAACTTGATGATTTAATGATGGCTCAAGAAATCAAAACCATTACAAGTCAGGGGATAAGGTTTTTGAAAGCAGATTATTACAACGACGCACTTTATGGTTTGAGGCAAAAAGTAATAATAAAATACAGTCTGCTTGATTTGAGTTATATCAATGTTCATACAACAAGTGGTAAGTTTTTATGCAGGGCTGATAGGATAACTCTCACTCATCCTCTTGCACATTATACGGGCGAAATTAAGGATATTGAAGATTGTAAGCAGAAAATTCAAAAACAAAAACAGCTTAAAAATAAGACAATAAAAGCTTGTAAGGAGTTTTTGAATATTGAGGATTTAGAGATTTTGAAGTGTGAGATAGATGAGGCTGAAGAGATATATTTACCCCCTAAAATAGAAGTCAAAAAAGAAAAACCAGAAAAATATAACCCTGCTGTCAAACCATTATTCAAAACAAGCCGAGATCGATATGAATACTTAATGAAATATGGTTGCACTTGTAATGATGACAGAGTTTGGCTTAGGGCATATAAAGATTCAAAGGAGTATAGCGGATTGCCGGTAGAGGGCTGAAGCGTCAGCGTGCCCGTTTAACGCCGGCAACCAAGAAAGGAAAATATGAAACCGTTATTTGTTAAAACCAAGAATGTCAAAGGATTTATCAATCTTATTCATAACCTAAAAAACAAACCGGATAATATATCTAGAATTGGTCTTGTTTACGGAAATGCAGGACTTGGAGAGACAAAAACAGCTTTGTATTTATCAATTCAATATGATGCAATCTATATCAGGGCAACAAATTCCATGAGTCCAAAGTGGATGTTGGAAGAAATTGCAAAAGAGCTTGATGAAATTCCAAGGTTTTATACAGCAGATATTTTTAGACAATGTGTAAATGCATTAAAAACAAATCCACAGATGATTATCGTTAATGAAATTGATTACTTGCTCGCCGATTTCAGAACAATTGAAACTTTGAGAGATTTGCACGACGAAACAGGTGTTCCGATAGTTTTAGTTGGGATGCAACTTGCAAAACACAAGCTCAAAAAACATACGCATCTGTTTGATAGAATCTCTGAAATCTATAATTTTACTGAGTTTGAATACGTAGATATTAAACAAATTATCGAAGAAATTTCAGAGGTCGAAATTACAAAAGAGGTAGTATATCTGATTCATAACAAGGCAAAAAGTTTCAGACAAATTGTGAATAGTATCGATGTTTTAGAAAAAGTAGCACAAGCAAATGGATTTACTCAGATTGATGAAAATATAGCCAAGGAGGTACTTTGTGGATAAAATACTTAAAGTTGCGAAAAGATTAAAAACATTTACTCTCGATGATATTGTTATGTTTTGCGAAATAGAAACAACCACAGCTGTAAGATTTTTGCAAAGGTCAGAAAATATAAAGCCTGTAGGAAATAAATTTGAATACGTAGAATTAGTAAAAACGGAAGAAAAATTCAAAATTGTTGATAAAAATATTGAATGCAAAAATTTTGATATTACAGTTGTTCAAGCTTGTGAAATGTTTTTAAAAACAAAACAGCAAATGCTTACAGAACAATCCTATCAAGCGTATAAAACCTTCGTGTATTCAAAAATTATTCCGTATTTTAAAGACTTTTTGCTTAAAGATATAACTACTCAGGATGTGCATAATTTCAAAAAATATTTACAAGAAAATAAAGTTGCAGAGCCAAGAATTAAAAATATTCTGGCACTCTTGAATCAGATAATAAAACATTTCCAAAACGAAGGTTACATTGAAAGAACTTGTATTTTTGAAGTAAAAAGAATCGCTAATATACCTAAAAGAGAAAAACAGGTTTTAACACCTGAGCAACTTGCGCTACTTTTTAAGATAACAAAAAGAAAGTATCCTTATCTTGTTCCAATTGTTCAAAAAATGAATACATTAAAACAGCCTTTGAACACGATTTTAACAGGCAATGAACAACAAAAGAAATCATTAAAGAGAAAAATAAGAAAAGATTTTTATAAAATAAAACAAGAAATGGGATTAGAAAATTATAAGCTAGATGATTTGAGATATTGTAACAAATAACAAAAAGTGTTAATATAGCATGCTTGTTTGCGTAAAAAAGTGTAATAATGTATTGAGTTTTTGCGTAAAAAAGTGTAAAATAATATTAATATTAAGAGTAAAAAGGTGTAAGAATGAAAAGAAAACTATTAAATAATTTAATTGAATGGAAAAATGATAAAAACCATAAACCATTGGTTCTGGAAGGTGCTAGGCAAGTAGGTAAGACTTGGTTAATGAAAGAATTTGGTCGGACTCAATACAAAAAAGTTGCATATATAAACTTTGATAGAAATGAGAAGATGTGCAAAGTTTTTGAAACAGATTTAGATACGAACAGACTTATTACAGCTATAGAATTAGATGTTGAATTTAAAATTACACCAGAAGATACTCTAATTATATTTGATGAAATACAGGAGTGTCCAAGGGCTATAACCTCACTAAAATACTTTAATGAAGATGCTCCTCAATATGATATTATTGCTGCTGGAAGTTTGCTAGGTGTTGCCCATCACTTTGGCACAGGATTCCCTGTGGGGAAAGTTGAATTTTTAAGGCTTTATCCTCTGAGTTTTACAGAGTTTTTGGATGCAATGGGAAAAGAACAATTTGTAGAGCTTATTGAAAAACAAGACTTTGAAATGATAAAACTTTTCAATACAAAATTCGAAGACTTATTAAAACAATATACTTATATTGGAGGTATGCCAGAAGTTGTTCAGGATTTTGTAAATAATAAAGATTTCAAAAAAGTAAGAACTATTCAAAAAAGAATCCTTTCTTCTTATGAAAAAGATTTTTCAAAACATATACCAGCTAATACGGTAGAAAAAGTTCGAATGTTATGGAACTCTGTACCAACACAATTAGCAAAAGATAATAAAAAATTTATTTATAACGCAATTAAAAAAGGAGCTCGTGCTAAAGAATTTGAAACAGCTTTAACTTGGCTAAAAGATGCCGGTTTAATATATCAAGTTTATAAAATTACCAAACCTGGCTTGCCAATTGGTGCTTATGAGGATTTAGATTCTTTCAAACTTTTTGTACTTGATGTTGGGCTTTTAGGGGCTTTGGTAAATTTAGATGCAAAAACTATTCTGGATAGATATGAAATTTTCCAAGAATTTAAAGGTGCAATGGCAGAGCAATATGTTTTGCAACAGTTTAAAACAATTAAGGATTTACCCGTTTATTATTGGACAAACGAAACAAGTCGCTCTGAAGTTGATTTTGTAATTCAGGTAGATTCAAAAGTAGTTCCTGTAGAAGTAAAAGCAGCAACTAATTTAAAGGCTAGAAGTTTAAAAATATATATGGAACAATTCAAGCCAAAATTAGCGTTGAGAACATCTCTGGCTGATTATAAAAAAACTGATAATCTTATTGATTTGCCGTTATATGTAATAGAAAATTTAAATAATTTTTAACAATAAAAAATGAGAAATACTAATCGTTTATTAATACGTTTAAATAAAGCTGTAGATTGCTCAAATTCAAAATATTTATCAGAAAAAGCACTTGCTGTGATATTATTTGATAATCTTATAGAAACACACCTTTATCATTTATTAACATACAATATGTTTATAAATAAAGATTCTAATAAATTAGATTTATATAGATATAGTCATAGCCAAATAAAAAATTTTGAGGATATTTTAAAATATGCTAAAAAAGAAAATTTAATTAATATTTTTGAGCAAAAAATATTGAAATTTGCCCACAAGCAAAGAAATAAAATATATCATGAAAACCAGTTTGTCGAGAACGATATAGAATTATCAATAATACTGTATTATATATTTATTAGTAAAAAACGAGATGAATGGGAAAAAGCTGCAAGTTTTAGAATATATTCAAGTAACATTGATGATGAACAAATTGATTTTGGACAAGGATTAATAGAAGAAACTTTCCCTTTTGACCACAAGAAATATTATTTTAAAACCTGGGATTATATTATACAAAAATGGAAAATAAGGAGGAATCTTGCCAAAACTTGCAAAAGAAATATTTTAAATCAAATAAAAAGAATTCAACATTCCAGTAAATATCTAGAGAAAACTTTAAAAGAGTATAATTATCTATACGATACAGAATACTATAGCTTCGTTAAAGAGAAAGATAAAGAAGACTGCAAAGATATAAATTTTATCTTGTTAGTTCACATGTATTATCGTTTAATTGGTGAAGATACAGAATGCAAAAAGGAACTGCCGAGTATTAGAGATTTTATAGAAAAGAATAAAAAAGTGTATCCAAAATGGGCAGATATTAACAAAATAAAGAAAAGAGTTGAAAAATTCAAAAATTTAACAGATGAAAAAATTTTTGATAATTATGTTGAAATAGAAACAAGATTATTTTATTTGTATCAAGATTCATACAATGCAACTTGTTATCTTGATGGCTATATTCAATATTTATATGATCAGTACCGTGGGAAATAAATATAAAATTTGGTTTAAAAGAAAAGTCTCGTTTGAATGCTTCGGTTCAAACAATGTTTAAATTTTATTATCGGTTAATCTATTTGTTTCTTTTTGAAAAGCCGGAGGCAATGGTTTAAATATTTTCTCACTTTCTTCTAAATATTCTGTTTCTTTACGTTGAAATTCTCGTAGTTCCTCAATATTTAACTTTCCTATTAAAATGTTATCTTCTCCACCTTTTATATTTAGCAAAGTCATTTCGCTAGACTTTTTAGGTGCTATAACTTTACTGTCTCCAAATTGAGATGTATTTACTTGGGTTACATAGCAATGAATATCCCTAGCAGCAGATTTTATTATATTATTAAAATAATCGAGATCTTTATTCCATTCACATGCAATTATTAAATCTACATTTGATTTAAATTCGCATCTATAATTGGCATCAGCTAGTTCAAAGCAGTCATATGTCGCAAAGTACAATCCATTCCAAACAAAAAGATTATTCCCCTCTGCATTCTTTTTAGTTTTATGATCATAAGGTATATCTTTACCGTATTTTTTTATTTCTTTAATTTCAGCAGGAGAATACCATTCTTTTAATCTTAAATTTATGAAACTATTTGTAAAGCACCCTATATTAAAAGGAAGTATTGTGGCTATTAAGTTTAGAACAGTATTATCAACAGAAATATGTTTTAAACCACACACAATAGCAATATTATGTTTTTTAGAAAAATCGGCAAGTAAACCTAAAGCTTGATGTGGTATGCAAACTTCTGGAAAGACAATCATATTACATTTGCATTTTTTATTTTGTATAGCTAAATTTAAAAATCTTATGAAATCTTGTAATTCTTCAAATGTTGGAGATTGAGGTTTAGTTAGGTTTTGTGAAATTGATTCATCTGTAACTTTTGTGTTATATAAACCAATTATAAATTCTGAAAGTTTGACAGTTTTATTATTAACATTTGAATTTAATTTAAAATATTCTTTATTTTTAAAGTTACAATCATTTAAGCTATCCTTTAATCCATAAAAATATTGTTCAATATTCTTTTTTAAATCTTCTGTATCTTTATCTGTTTGATTGTATTGACCATAGTTTAGACAAATGTACGTTTTTATCGTATTTATATAAACACTATTAAATAACTCTTTATTTATAGGAGTATTTATTTTGTTTATATTGTTAATAAATTTATAGTTTTCAAATAACATTACTTCTTCAAAAGAAAAATATCTTGGGTTAAATTTCAGTTTGTTACAATTACAATCTAAAATATTTTCTATTTGTGATAATTCAGTAAATATATTTTCATCAGTTAAGTTAATATAACTATTATCAGAAACCCATTGCACATAATTAAGAATTGGCATATAAGAGTACTTATGTTTAATCATTAAAGAATTTAATAATGAATCAACCTTAGTTTTGTAAACTTTAGCGTTAAATATATTATTAAATTTACTAGAAATTCTAGATAGTTTTGAAAAACTTTTCTCAAGATTAGTAAAGTTTTTGTTTGTTAATTTATTTGAACCTTTTTTATATATAAAAGTTGGGTTTAGTGCTAAAGACAGATAAATAGATTCTAATAAATGATTAAATAAATTTATCTTAATATTATCTAAAATTTCTGTTGTGTCATAATTGATACGTTGTATATTATCTAGAAGTTTTATTGAAAATTCGCAAAAAGCTGCTTCGTCTTTATTTAATAAAAAATAAGTCAAAACTTTATCCCAAAAAGCTGCTAACTCTAATCCCATACGACCGTTAAAAGCATATAATATTTCTTCTTTAGTTTGATTAAATTTTGAATTTTTCTTTGAATACTTTGCCAACATTAATTGTTTTGCCAAATATGATGATATCTTGAATCTATCAAGTTGATATTTGTCAATGCTTCTTAGTTTATTAATAGTATCATTGTAGTCAATAGAATATGTTTCTTGGACAAAATCTTCTTGTATTCTATCTTCCTCGGGCAGAAATCGAAATTCACTACTATGCTTTTTTATCGTATCTTTGAATTTTTTAAGCATTGCTTTAGTAGAATCGGCATCAAAAACAAATAATTTAACTTTATCTCCCTGAATTTTTAATCGATTACCATTGATATTAATACAATAATTATATAAATCTCTAGAATCATTCTCATTAACTTTTTCTTCTTCAAGAATTTTTAATGAACATTCATTCTTATTGCAACCACAAAAATATTGTTTTAGTACTTTATGTATTGTTAATTTCTTCTTCTCTATACAGCAAGCTTTATCACATATACAATTTTCTTTTGTTAGTTCTTCGCAATCACCATGATTTTCTAATACAATAAGAATATCATCTACATATCGACCATAAAAAGCGGGTTTTACATATTGATTAACTTTTTCATCAAAAGTTCTTAGATACCAGTTCGCAAGAATATTAGAAGATAACATTCCTATAGGAATTGGTTTAGTTGATGTAATACTATCTTCGAATTTTCTATTACTGTTATCCTTATTAAGCAATCTTTTTATTAATATAAAATATGTGTCACGAATATTTCCTAATATATCTGTTAGAAATGAATATTTAGAAAAATCTTCTAGTATATTTTTATTACTACATATTGCTTTTAAATCTTCATTAACTAAAGAATAATCTAATGTTGCTGTTGGATAATATCTTTTTATATCAAGAGATACAATTATCACATCTTTTTTGTGATTTTGTAATAAATCTTCAGCTTCTTTAATGCAATTATCACGCCATTGTTGATATTGATAAGCATATGTTTTAAAAAGTTTGTTGCCAGAAACTACCTTACCAGTATTTTCATCAATTTGAAGTTTGTTTGCATAACAATAACTTTTTTCTTTATTAGAATAATGACAATATTTTGAATCTAACAAATAGCCTAACTTGGTTATCCATAATACATTAAGTATATGTAATTCAATAGGTATATCTATAAAAAAATTAAAATTTTTCATTTCATACTGTTCAGAAACATAGCGATTAGTTACAATTAGACTATCTTTTTCTTCTACAATATTATTTTTAAAACTTTTAGGCTGAGTGTAAAATTTTATTTTTCCATATTTGTGAATATTGAAGTTTTTACTTTTGTAATAATTATTTAAATCTTCTTTTAGAATTTCTAAATTATTTAAAAATTTAGGATTATTTTCAAATTCAGCAATTTTCCTTCTCATATGATGATTTGTATTATCATAGTAAAAATGCGTTTTTAACTTTCTATACGCGTCTTCAATATCCAAAATTGTAAAACTCTGAAAATTTTTCATTCTGCACCTTTTTTTGATAATTTTAATACAAAAAATTTAGATTTTATATAATAAAAAAATCTTGACTGAAACTGATAGTTTTTGAGAAAGTTTTCAATTATTTTGTAATGTGTTTTTTGTGCAAAATTTACTACATTTTAGACGTGGTAAGCACTTCCGGCTTACTTCCGAGTTAAAAAATTGTAATTTAAATGGGTCTTTTGTGTCCAAAATTCATTATTGCCACATTATAGGCAGTGTTTGAGTTTTGGCGATTGTCAAAATTTTATACAGGAAATTTGAGGACAGAAAAAGGTAATTTCGGACAATTTTGGAATTTTCAGTCAATCTCTAAACAATCGCTAATATTCAAACACGTTAGGCAACATAGCCTTATTTTTACAATTCAAATGTCCGAAATAAACCCCATTTGGACTTCCAATTGCGAATGCAATTTAGGATTTTATAAATAAATCTACTAAGTCAACATTAAAATAATCTGCAATAACAGACAATTTATCAATTGTTATATTAATTTTCCCTTTTTCTAATTTAGAAATATATGAATTGTCAAATCCAAGTGCTAAAGACAGCTCTTCTCTTTTGATTTTCAATTTAGAACGCAATCTTTTTACATTATTTGCTAAAATAATTCTATTTGATAAAACATTATCTTGACTCATATTCCAATTATGAGCTATAATCTTTATTATCTACAGGAATAGCAGTCCAATTTTAAAGGAGTATATTATGCTTAAAAAAGTTTTATCTATTTTATTATGTTTACTTTTATTCGGCATGCAAAATTTACCTGTGTTAGCTCAAACAATCAAAATCCCAGCTGGCACACCGATTACAATCTATGTTGATGCTGAAATAGATGCAGACGATGTTCAAGTTGATGAAAATATTAATTTCATAGTACAAGACCCTGTGTATATTAAGGATAAATTAGCTATTAAATCTGGAACATTAGTAGTAGGACAAGTTGTAAAATTAAAAAACAATTCTATATTAGGAATACCTGGTGAAATTCAAATTGGTAACTTTAGAATTAGTGATTCTAATCAAATTATTAATTTAAGAGGTAATATAACAAATAAAGGTACTAATAGAGCATGGGTAAATGTGGGTTGGTTTTTCTGGGTAGCTTTGCCATTATTATATGTAAAAGTCAATGATGGTAAAATTTCTGCAGGAACATATCAGATTTTGTACACTGTGGGAGATAATTTCATAGATTTAGATAGATTGTAATAAATCACATTTTTCAGAAATTTTTTGTTCCAGATATTGGCTCAAAAAATGCGGTCTTTCGATAGGGCTAAAAGAAGCACTAGATAGCTATTTTGCGAATCTGCTGTGCTAATTCGTACGTAACACTCCACCATTGTAAAAAAAGACCGATATTAAATCGGTCTTTTTTATTGTGTTTATTATCTTTTTAATCATATATTATTACTAATCTTGCTTTTAAAATTCTGTTAATCTATACTGTAGTAAGATAGAAACAGGTGGAAAATGGACAAAGAAATCAATATAACAGTATGTTTAGGTAGTGCTTGTTTTGCACGAGGAAATGAAGACCATCTCAATTATATAGAAGATTATGTGAATATGCATAACCTTAATGCCAAAATAGATATCGCCGGTTCTCGTTGTGTAGGGAAATGTGCAGATGGTCCTAACATTGTTATAAACGGAACTGTTTACAATAACATGACTTCAGTCAAATTAAAGGAAATTTTAGATAAAATAAGAGGTTAATATGGACAAACTGTATCCTGTCTACACCTTAAAAAATGAGTGTCACGACTGCTACAAATGTGTAAGAGAGTGCCACGCAAAAGCAATAAGCATCCAAAATGGTCACGCATCAGTTCTTCCGGACAAGTGTATTGCCTGCGGGAATTGTGTAAAAACTTGTCCCAGCAATGCAAAACGTGTTCGCAATGATATAGAAAAAGTAAAGAATCTTTTTCGTGCAAAAAAAGAGGTCTATGTATCCTTAGCTCCTAGTTGGGCAGGAATATTTGCACATAGCCCTGAAAAAATGATTTCCATTTTAAAAAAACTTGGGTTTTCTCAAGTGAGCGAAACTGCTCTTGGGGCTCAAGAAGTTTCTATTCAAACTGCTAAAATAATGCAACAGCAAGAAAAAGGATTATTTATTTCAAGTGCTTGCCCTGTTATTGTCGACTATATAAGATATTACAATCCAAAATACATTGACAACTTAGTTCCAATAGCATCGCCGGCTTTGACACATGCAAAGCTACTCAAAGAAAGATACGGCAACCAAATTGCAGTTGTCTTTGTCGGTCCTTGTATTGCCAAAAAAAATGAATCGGACAGACATCCGGAATTACTCGATGCAGCACTTACATTTGAGGAATTAAAATTATGGGTAACAGAAGAATTTGGCTCTACCCAAACAATCGAATTTAACAGCACTGAAAAATTTGTTCCGGACATAGCATATGAAGGTGCATTATACGCAGTAGAAGGCGGAATGAATGAAACACTAAAACAAGGCGGATTAGCTTCAGATGTACAATTATTAAACATAAGTTCAATTGATAACTTAGAAAAAGCGTTAATTGGCTTTGATACAAAAAGCTTAAAAAGCAAAATTTTTATTGAAGCTTTAGCCTGCAACGGCGGCTGTCTTTCAGGTCCTTGCAGTTCAACAAAAAAATCCGAACTTTTAAGAGTTTCTGATGTATTATCAAAAACCAAAGAAAGAGAAAATATACCTGTTGAACCTCAAGTAATTGTAGAAGAAGAATATAAACAACATATTATTGAAACACCAAAATATAGTACCGAAAAAATACTAAATACATTAAAAAAAATAGGCAAACATTCTGTTGAAGACGAGCTTAATTGCGGCGGTTGCGGATACAATACTTGCCGAGAATTGGTTACTGCAATGCTTTCCGGCGAAGCCGAACCGTCAATGTGTGTTTCTTATATGCGAAAAATAGCAATGAGAAAAGCCGCAGCAATGCTTAGATGTATGCCATCTGCTATTGTTATGGTTGATAGTGACTTAAAAATAGTAGAATCAAATGAAGCTTTTATGAGAATGTTTTGCGGCGAAATGTATGAGGTATTTGCTGACAGACCCGAAGGCGTAAATGGTGCTTGCATTGACAGAATTGTAGAATTTTCCGATATATTCAGACAAACACTAAAAACATCCAAAGATATTCACAGGGACAGATATCCGGTCGGGGATAAGTTATATGATATTACAGCGTTTTCAATCGAACGAAATGAACTCGTTGGGGCTGTAATTACAGACGTAACTAAAACTGAACTTGGACGTGAAAAAATTGCACATAGAGCACAAGAAGTCATATCTAAAAACATTGCAATTGTTCAAGAAATAGCTTGCCTATTGGGAGAACACATGGTAGAAACCGAATTGCTACTTAGCACGATTGCACAAGATTATGACAAAACTGAGGATAAACAGTAACAATGTTTATTGATATTGATTGCACACAAGAAAAGAAATACAATCAAAACACATACGGTGATTGCTTTATGTCAAAACGTTATCCGGAAAAAGGTGAATTGATTGCAGTACTTTCTGACGGATTAGGAAGTGGAATCAAAGCAAACATTTTGGCATCAATGACGGCAACCATGCTCATAAAATTTGTCGAAGCAGGTAGAAGCATTAAACGCACCTGCGAAGTCATAATGAACGCTTTACCTGTATGCAAAGTCAGAAAAATAAGTTACTCAACTTTTTCAATGGCACAATGCAATGAAGATGGGGATGTAAAAATCATAGAAGAAGGGAATCCTCAATTTGTTTATATAAGTGACGGAAAAGTTGTTGAACCTGAATTTACGGTTATAGACTCTGAAACATTCAAAAACAGACACATGCATGTTTATAAACTAAAATTAAAATTAGGTGACAGGTTAGTATTCTGCTCTGATGGTGTTACGCAATCAGGGCTTGGAAATCCGGAACTTAAATTGGGGTTAAGACGCAGCGGATTAATAAAATGTTTACTAGAAAAAATAAATGAAAATCCCGACATTTCAAGCAGTGAATTATCTAAAAATATTGTTAGAATAGCGAAAAACACAGAAGTTGACAGGCAAGCAAAAGACGATATTTCTTGTTGCGTAATACATTATAGACATCCCAGAAAAGCATTAATATTTACAGGTCCGCCATACCATATGGAAAAAGACCGACATTATGCATTGGAATTTCAACAAGCAGAAGGGAAAAAAGCCATTTGTGGGGGAACAACTGCAAATTTAATTTCCAGAGAATTGAATATTCCTGTTTTGTGTGATATAACAGGTAGTGTCGGAAAGCTTCCCGCAGTTTCAAAAATGGAAGGCATAGACCTCGTAACTGAGGGGATTTTGACACTAACTCGCACAGTCGAATACTTAGAAAATGGTTTTAAAGAAAAAGAAAAAAATGCGGCATCAGAGCTTATGGATTTTCTTTTAAATAGTGACTGTATTGAGTTTATGGTAGGTGCAAAACTAAACCAAGCACACTATGACCCGAATTTGCCAATCGAAATAGAAATCAGAAAAAATATAATCAAAAAAATGGCAAAAATATTAGAAGATAAATATATCAAAAAGGTAATTGTAAGATATATATAAGGAGAAAACATGAGTAAGATACAAGTAAAAATATGTATGGGAACAACCTGTTTTGTAATGGGTGCAGCACATTTACAAGAATTGGTTGAAATACTACCTGAAAAATATCCTGATAAAGTTGAAGTTTCAGGGGTAACATGTTTAGAATTGTGTTCTGATGCATCAAAATACACAAATGCTCCTTACGTTAAGGTTAATGACGATGTCATTGCCGATGCAACAATTGAAAAAGTACTTAAGCATATAGAGAGATTATTGGAAAATGGACAAGAATAACCAAACAGCACATTTAAAACGTGAAATTTTAGTCAGAACAATCAAAGCATTTTTCTCTGACAATTTTGAAGAAAATACCAGATTAATACCATATGATATGCGACCAAAAGGAAGTGAAGTTCCTTACCGTTGCTGTATCCACAAAGAGCGGGATGTAATTCGCCACAGAATTATAGCAAACCTCGGGCTTTCAATGGAAAATTTTGATGAAAGAGAATTAATTTCTAACTACGCAAAACAAGCAAGTGAACGTAAAGAATTGGAAAAAGAAGTTTTGACCGTTTTGGAATCAGCTTGCCAAGCTTGTGTACCTAGTAGAATGTTTGTAACAGACCTTTGCCAAGGTTGTGTAGCTCGTCCTTGCGTTGAGAGTTGCAAATTCGGAGCAATTTCGATTCAGAACGGACGTTCTGTAATAGACGGTTCTAAATGCAAAAACTGCACAAAATGTATGCAAGTTTGTCCATACCACGCAATTGTAAAAATTGTTGTTCCTTGCGAAGACGCTTGCCCTGTTGGTGCAATTGAAAAAGATTCCAGTGGACACGCTACAATTGACTTTGACAAATGTATTACATGCGGCAAATGTGTTGCCTCTTGCCCATTTGGTGCAATTCACGAAAAATCACAAATTATCGACATTCTTAACAGAATGAAAGAGGGTAAAAAAGTTATCGCTATGATTGCACCATCAATCGCAGGTCAATTACCGGGAACTATTTATCAACTACACACAGCATTGCTAAAATCAGGATTTAGTGAAGTTGTTGAAGTTGCACAAGGTGCAGATATTACTGCAGTAAACGAAGCAGAAGAATTTGCAGAAAGACTTGAAGAAGGTGCAAAATTTATGACCACTTCTTGCTGTGCCGGATATAATAACTTGATTGCGACTCATTTACCTGAAATAAAACCATTTGTTTCAACAACAAAAACTCCGCTTTACTACACAGCAGAGTTAGTTAAAAAACAATCACCTGATGCTATCACGGTTTTTGTTAGCCCATGTGTTGCAAAAAGACGTGAAAGCCAAGAAAATCCTAACGTAGATTACTTGCTAAGCTACGAAGAAATGGGTGCATTATTTATTGCCAAACAAATCGATGTAGCTGAACTTGAACCAACTCCATTCAAAACTGAATCTTCCAGAGAAGCAAGAAACTTCGGACTTTTAGGCGGAGTTGCTAAGTCAGTTGAAGTTGCGGATCAAGGTAAAACTGAAATTAAGCCTCATATTATAAATGGCTTAAACAAACAAAGCATTCGTGAACTCAAAAATTATGCAAAAAAAGGTGAATGCGAATGCGGCAATTTAATTGAAGTTATGTGCTGTGAAGGCGGCTGTATCGGAGGAAACGGATGTATCAATAACATTAAAACCGCTTCCAAGGCAATCCAAGAATTTACAAAAAATTGCAAACCGCTTAGAGAAGCACCTCAAAAAAGTGAAGACGAAGAATAAAATTTAGTTAAAATCAATAAATACTCAAAAAGCTCCGAAATTCGGGGCTTTTTTTAACATCCATTTGTCATTCTGAGCATCAGCGAAGAATCTCATGGAATTTAGACTCGCTAATGCAAAATTCTTCGCCCTCTCGTAAATATGACATTTGGTCACATTTACTTAGCAATGTACTCCGAATGACAATGTTTTTTTATTCTTTTCATCCAAAAAATGGTTGCTTTTTGTCCAATCTTGATATATAGTCTTCGTAAGTTAGTAGAATGGAGATTTGTTTATGCATATAGATTCACACGCAAGTAATAAAACAAAACCGACCTTTTCTTTACATTCAGCCTGCCCCCCCCCCTACAACAATAAGGCTTTTGAGGTAAAAGCTTTAAAAAGAAAAGCATTCACACTTGCAGAAACCCTAATTACCTTGTCTATCATTGGTGTTATAGCAGCTATGACTGTACCGACATTGATGTCCAATATTGACAAACAAACATATGTTACAGGGGCTAAAAAAGCGTATTCACAATTACAAAATACAACAAAAATG
>JAFQTK010000021.1 GCA_017409065.1 bacterium | reverse complement strand
TGAGTTTTCCTATTTCTTGTGCTTCTTCCAGTGAAATCGTGCCGTCTTGATTTGTATCAAAATAGTCAAACATAATGTCTGCACCAACATCATTCATGCTTTTGAATACGCTGTTGTAGCTCTGGTGATATGCCAAACCTTCTGTAAATTCTTCTTTGCCTATTCCATTAAACATACTCGTTGCAATTGTTTTAATAAACAATGATTGGCCTTGTGATGGTTGAGGCGGTTTCCATTGCATTTGTGCGATTTTCTGCTGTTGCATAAACAAGGATGTGTCTAATGGTTGTTGAGGCTGTTTCCCCTGCTTTTGCTGCATTTGTGCGATTTGCTGCTCTTGCAACATTTTTATTTGCAGTGCTTTTGGTTGTTCCGGATTTACTGGAATTGTCATGCTCTCTCCATAAATATATAATCTCTCTCATATATATAAAAAATATTTAGACTTAAAAAATGCCTTTTTAGAAAAATAACATTAAGAAATGTAACACTTTAGTGATGAAAAAGTCTGAAAATAATGTAAAGAAAGTGCTTAACATTTAATAATTATTAGCCTTTTGGGCTTTTTTATGCTACTATTTAGGTATAATATTGAGTCTTTGGGGAGATAACATGACTACACAAACACAACAAAATTATGATGCAAGTAATATTAGGGTTTTAGAGGGATTAGAAGCTGTTAGAATGCGTCCCGGTATGTATATCGGTTCAACATCTCAGCGTGGTTTACACCACTGTATTTATGAGATTGTAGATAACTCTATTGATGAATCTCTTGCAGGATATTGTAATACTATCAAAGTTATTGTTAATGAAGATGAAAGCGTTACTGTTATCGATAACGGTCGTGGTATTCCTGTTGATATAAAACCTGAAACAGGTAAATCTGCGTTGGAAATTGTTCATACGGTTTTGCACGCAGGTGGTAAATTTGGGGACGGTGGTTATAAAGTATCAGGCGGATTGCACGGTGTAGGTGCTTCTGTTGTAAACGCATTGTCTGAAAAAATGGTTGTTGAAGTTTCTCGTCAAGGTTGGGTTCATAGACAAGAGTACCTTAGAGGGGAACCGGTTTCTCAAGTTGAAAAAATTAGAGAAACTGAATTAACCGGTACCAAGACAACTTTCTGGCCGGATCCGTTGATTTTTACAGAAACTACTGAGATTGACAGAGATATTATTTGCAATAGACTTCGAGAAATGGCATTTTTGAATAAAGGTTTGAAAATTATCTTTATTGATGCGAAGAAAAATGAAGAAAACGTTTTCCATTATGAGGGCGGTATTGCGAGTTATGTTGAATTTTTAAACAAAAATAAAACAGTATTGTTTGAGCAACCCGTTTATATTGAAAAAGTGGTTGATGGTATGACTGTTGAAATTGCTATGCAGTACACAGATGCGTATACAGAAAGTATTTTGTCTTTTGCAAACAATATTAATACTCATCACGGCGGAACACACTTAACAGGTTTTAGAAACGCAATTACTCGTGTATTGAATGATTATGCCCGTAAAAATAATATACTTAAAGATAGTGAACAAAATCTTTCAGGGGATGATGTTCGTGAAGGTTTGACAGCTATTGTTTCTGTTAAAATCGGAAATCCTGAGTTTGAAGGGCAGACAAAAGAAAAGTTAGGTAACGCAGAAGCTTTGGGTGCGGTGCAAGATGCTGTTCGTGATAAATTCCAAGAGTGGTTGGAGTTTAACCCAAAAGTTGCTAAGACCGTTCTTGAAAAAACACTCCAAGCACAAAGAGCAAGAGAAGCCGCAAGACGTGCAAGAGAGTTGACAAGAAGAAAAACTGCATTGGAAACATCCACTTTGCCTGGTAAATTAGCTGATTGTTCAAGTAGGGAAGCAGACAAATGTGAAATCTACATTGTAGAGGGGGATTCTGCTGGTGGTTCTGCAAAACAGGGCAGAAACAGAATGTTCCAAGCTATTTTGCCTTTAAGAGGTAAGATTCTTAACGTTGAAAGAGCAAGACTTGATAAGATATATGCTAATAATGAAATTCAAGCTATGGTTCAGGCTTTCGGTATAAATATAAGTAAAAATGAAGATGAAGTAGAACTTGAAAAATTACGTTATCATAAAATTATCATAATGACCGATGCGGACGTTGATGGTGCTCACATTAGAACTCTTCTTTTGACCTTCTTCTTCCGTTATGCAAAACCACTTATTGAGAACGGTCACGTTTATATTGCACAACCTCCGTTGTTTAAAATTACGATTGGTAAAACATCAGAGTATTTGTACGATGAAAGAGCTTTAGAAAAAACTCTCCGTGAACGTGGGGTTAAAGGTTTGACTTTGTACGATAGAAAGAAAGAAAAATCAGCTGATGGAGAAGCTTTGAGTGTATTATTGGCTGGTATGTCAAATTACTATAATTCATTTAACAACCCTGTTTTGAATCCGATTCCAAGTGTTGTTATTCGTGGATTGATTCGTTCTGATATCAAAGAAGAAGACTTCTCTAGTCAAGAAAGAATGAACGAAATCAATGAATACTTGCAACATTATGTTGTTGACCACGGTAAGAATTATGGTATTGAGGGAGCTGATAAATATGTTACTTCGCTCAAGTTTAATACAGAAAATAATAAGTTTACACTTGTTATCGATTTGGGCGATGGTCATTCAGAACCTATCAGAATTTCTTCTAACTTGATTAAATCACACGAATATCAACGAATTAAAGATGCATATCCACAAATCAGAAATTACTTAATAGAAGAAGAAAAACTTCTTTATATGGATACAGGTGCTGAAATTGTTGAAATTAAATCTTTCTATGATATTCAAAAGATTATTGAAGAAAGAGGACAAAAAGGATTGACGTTGCAACGATTCAAAGGTCTTGGTGAAATGATGCCTCAGCAGTTGTGGGAAACAACTATGGATCCTCAAACAAGAACATTGAAAAAGGTTAATATCGAAGATGCAATGCTTTGTGACCAGTTGTTTGATATCTTAATGGGTGACAAAGTTGAGCCACGTCGTGACTTTATTGAAGAAAATGCCGTTTATGCGACAAATATTGATACATAATAAATTGAAACAATGAAAAAAGATGACCGGTTTAGTACCGGTCATCTTTTTGTTGTATTAATATGGTATATAACCCCAAGCATAGGTATTAAACTTTTTATATTCTATGATATAGTAGCCTTTTTTAGAATCATATATCTTGGCATTTAGCTCTAATTCTTGCATGTTAGCAAGTTCATCATCGAGTTTTTTTGTGGTTTTATTCTTTTTCTTTAATTTTGCCTTTTCTTCTTCAATCTCAGCAACTCTTTTTTCATATGATTTTGAATGTTTTTGTTCTATGACTTTTATTGCGGGAACAAGTGCTTTTAGTTCTCTTGATTGAATTAACAGTAAATATCTTTTATCATCAGATAAGGCAACTTCGTAATATCCAGGGTCGATAGAATCTTCTCCATCTTTTAAAAGATAGGGGCAAATCATATTGGGATTTTTGGTTTTGTCCAATTTTAGACGGTAGACGGCTTTATCCCTATCAAAAATACCTGTTTCATAGGCAGGATAAGTTAGTATGTCTTCCATTTCTCGGATTTTGGGTATCTGAAAATCATCTAGCATATTTTAATTATACCGTTTTTGAACCAAAATTTACAGATACAAGATTGTTGTAAATTAAAAATTCATTTGGATTCCAATCTTTTGGGTCTATTTCTTTGTCTAGCACAAAAAAAGTCGGACCTGAGCCGGACATAAGGGCAGTTGGGAGTTTTTCTTTTATAAGTTTGATTTGTTCATAGTCGTTCAATACCGCAGTTTCTAAGCTATTATAAATTAAATTTTTATCAAATTTATTGTTTAGCAATAAATATTGCAATTTTTCTGTGTTATTTGGGTTTGATTTGTCAGTTAATTGTGCAAATTTTTGATAGGCCTCTTTTGCTGTTATGCCAAGGTTTTTGGGTTTAATAAGTGATAGTTTAAGGTTTGCACTTGGAAGTTTAGTTGTTATTTCCCCTCTGCTTGTGCATTTTGCACATCCACCGTCAAGACAAAAATTAAGGTCTGAACCTAGCGTAGCGGCAATGTTGTGTAATTGTTGATGATTAAATTTGTTAAATAGTTTGTTTAATCCATATAATGTTCCGCTTGCATTTGTGCTGCCGCCCGCTAATCCGGCACAAACAGGGATGTTTTTTTCTATGTAAATTTTTATTTTTGCATCGGTTATACTTGCTGATTCAAGATATAATTTTGCAGCTTTGAAAACAATATTTTTTTCATCATAAGGAATTTCTGTACTGTTTCCTCTAAGTATTATTTCATTTTGGGATGATTTATTTTGTTCAACATTGATTGTTAAAAAATCAGATAATGAAATTGCTTGCATTATGCTTTGGATGTTGTGAAACCCGTCATCTCGTTTGTTTAAAACTTCAAGAGTAAGATTAATTTTTGCGGGGGTTTGAATCTTTATTTGTTGCATAAATTCGCCTTTAATTTATCTGCTAATTCTCCGAATGTTTGAATCGAAAGGCTTTCTCCTCTTGCGTTTTCAGGTATATTCATTTCTTCCAGTGTTTTTTGAACTGCTGCTTTATCAAATCCTGCATTAGTCAAGCAGTTTTTAATGTTTTTTCTTCGAGCAGCAAAAGCGGCCTTTAAAACTTTCCTGAAAAATTTATAATCTTCGCATTGGATAAGTGGTGATTTTTTGACTTTGAATTTTACCAATGCACTATCAACTTTAGGTCTGGGGAAGAAACATTTTGATGGAACTTTCTTAATTATTTCTACATCAGAATAAAACTGAGCCAGTATCGTCAAAAGCCCATACTGTTTAGACGGAGATGCTTCTGTTGCAACAAGTCTTTGAGCTACTTCGTATTGAACCATTAATATAATTTCATCAATACAGTTTCTATTTTTGTTATTCAAGTCATCAATTTCTCCCAACAAGTGGGCTAAAATAGGGCTTGTTATGTAGTATGGAATATTAGCCACAATTTTAAGATTTTTCCCAAATTGTTCAAAATCAACTTTCAGCACGTCATTATGAATTATGTTTAAGTTATTTGTATTAATTTTTTTAATAACTTCAACCGCATCTTCATCGAGTTCAATAGCATGAACCGTACCTGCCTCTTGCACTAAACGTTCTGTAACGAAACCGGCTCCAGGACCTATTTCTACGACAGTATCATCTTTAGATAAATTTGCATTATCTATTATAAAGTCGATAACGGAACCGTCGACTAGGAAATTTTGTCCAAGTCTTTTTTTTGTTCTAAATTGTTTTGCTCTGTTGTAGTAATCCATATAAGTATTATAATAATACAAAAAGGCAAATGTTTTAATTAAATTTTTTTGATATTGTTACAACTATGAACACAACAAAAATAGAAAACAATAAAATAAATGCTTTAAAGAATGAAATTTGTGATGATTTCTATAAGTCTTGTAAGTCCAAAAATAATATTAAGGTTGGATTGGAAATTGAACGACTACCGGTGTACAAGAAGTCTTATATGGCGGCAAGTTATTTTGGTAGTAATGGAATGTATAGGTTGTTACGTCAAATTGCTTATAATGATGAGTGGCGTTATATTGCGGACTTAACTTTTATTAATGGGTTAAAAAAAGATGAAACAACTATTACTTTAGAACCAGGTGGACAAATTGAGTATAGCATTAGGCCACAAAAAAGTTTATTGGATTTAAAAAATGAAGTTGATTTTTTAGATTCAAAGATTGTTTCTATTGCGGATTCGCTTGGTATTTCTTTGCTTGAATATCCAATAACCCCTCTTACCAGTGGTTTGGATATTGAAATTATTCCTAAGCGTCGCTATCAAACCATGGCTAAATATATGAAAGGTGAACGGTGTTTTTCCATGATGAGAGAAACGGCGGGAATTCAGGTTGCAATGGATTATACCGATGAAAATGACGCAATGAAAAAGTATAAAATAGCAATGATGTTGTCCCCATTTGCAACTGCAATGTTTGCAAATTCACCTATTCGTTGCGGAAAAATTACGGGGTATAAATCAACCAGAGCTTTAGCGTGGTTAAAAACTGATGAACAGCGTTGCGGTTTTGTAAGTGATAAACTTTTTAAGCACGATGAGTTCTTTTCTTTTGAAGATTATGTCGATGCGGTTATGAAGGTTCCTGTGCTGTTTGTACAAAGAGATGATAAAATTATCGAATTTGGTGGAAAATTTAATTTTTATGAGTTTTTGAATAATGATTGTCTTGGTATTGAGGCTAAAAGAACTGATTATGATTTACATTCAACTTTATTTTTTCCTGAAGTTCGCTTAAAAAATATTATTGAGATAAGAAATCAGGATACACAATTTGGGGATATGAAGTATGCAATTCCTGCTTTATATAAAGGAATTTTATATAATACTGAAATGTTGAATGAAGTGTTTGAATTACTAAAAGATATAACCTATGATGAATACAAAAAATTGCGTTTGGATACACCTAAGTATGCTTTAAATACGAAAATAGGAAAGAAAAAAGTACTTGATTATGCTAAAATTATTTGTGAGATTTCTTTTAGAGGTTTAAAAAAATTAAATCAGAACGAAGAATATCTTTTAGAACCAATAATTGAGTTAGTAAGTGATGGATTGTGTCCTGCTGACATACTAATAAAAAATTGGTATAAATCAAATCGTAGTGTTAAAAATTTAGTTGAATCGGTTGTTTTAAAATGATAGTTACTCCGGAAGAATTGGCTATACATAAGCCACAGAAAGAACTCCTAAAAATCATTAATAATAAAACTTTTGATGATAAGATTTTATATCAAAAAGAGTCTGATTTTCATAGTATAAGTGTCGTTGAAAATGAGGTAGGTCGTTTTTTACACTACAAGGATACTTATCAGGCAGGGGTAATAAATACTGATTTTTATCGTGGAAATATTCCCTATATTAACTATTTTTTGATTCCTTATTTGTTTAATCCTAGTGTTGAAAAAATTCTTTTAATAGGGATGGGAACAGGGATAATAGTAAATCAATATGAAAAGCTTTTTACTTCCCTGAAAAAAATAGATGTTGTTGATATAGAATCCAATATATTAGAAATAGCTGAGAATTTTTTCGAATTTAAAGCATCTGATAAGTTAAATTTTGTACTTCAAGATGGTATAGTTTATTTGAATAATACAAAGCAGAAATATGATTTGATTGTTGTTGATGTCGCATCAAATGAAGGTATTGATTTGCGTTTCTGTACAAATGAATATTTATCTCTTATAAAATCTCATTTGAAAAAAGGTGGAATATTTGTATCTAATATGCCATCTTCAGCTGATGTGTTTAATCCTCAAAATACGTTTATTTTGAACCTTTTGTCTATTTATAGGCAAACTTTTAAAAATGTAAATCTGTATAAAGGTGATGAGTCTGATAGAATTTATTATAAAGCATTTTTCAATCTTGATGAGCGTGTAATTGATATTACAAATTTGATTTTTATTTCATCAGACTGCTCAATGTCAATTAAGGAAAACATCGCTTCAATTGAAAAGTTGGGTGTTTCTATACAGAATTATATTAATAATTTAATTGTTTAAAAACATTTTTAATGTATAATGTAGCTATGCACGAATTGTTTATTGGATTACAGAATTGGTTTGAACAACATGGAGCTTTGGGGTTAGGCTTGAATGCTTGGCTTGAGAGTTTTGTGGTTATTCCGCCGCCTGATTTTTTGTTAATTGCTATGGACTTAGCACAGCCAAAAAAAGCACTTTATTTTGCATTGATAGCAACTATTGCTTCAGCGTTTGGTGGTGCAACGGGTTGGTTGTTAGGTAAAATTGGTGGAAGACCTTTCTTTAATTGGGTTTTTAAAAACAAAAAAGATATGTTTGAATTGGTTGAATCCAAGTACAAACAATATGGTACTATTGCAGTTGCAACTGCGGCTTTGACACCTGTTCCGTATAATGTTTTTGCTTGGGTTAGCGGAATTTTAAATATGAATTGTTTCTTATTTATTTTAATAAGTTTTTTTGGTAGAGGTGCAAGGTTCTTTCTTGTTTCTCTTTTGTTAATGTTTTTTGGTGAGGCAATTAAACAGAATTTGAAACTCATTGTTTTGGTTGTTTCTTGTTTATTGGTAGTATTTTATGTGTTGGCTGTTTTGTTTTTAAAAAAGAAAAAAACTAATGCCGTAGAAAATTCAGAAGAAAAGGTTGAAGAAAGTGTTTAAGAAGGCTAAACGTGAGTTGGATAGACTCATGCTTGGAAATCAGAATTTTGTAAATGGAACACCGACTGAAAAAAATATGAGTGTTGAAACTTTGCAAAAATTTGCTTTTCACCAAGCACCTGATGCTATGGTCTTAAGTTGTTCCGACTCCAGAGCAGTTCCGGAAATTATATTTGATTGTGGGATTGGTGAGCTTTTTGTAATTAGAGTTGGTGGCATTGCTGCAGGACCTAATGTCGTTGAAAGTATAGAATATGGTGTTAAGAAGTTAAAACTACCATTGTTGATTTTGCTCGGGCATGATGATTGTGGTGTTATGCATTATGCATGTGATGCATATCCGAATAAACCTGAACATTTTGAGTCTATTATGAATTGTGTTTGTCCTGTATTTGATAAATATGCACCAATTAAAGACAATAATGATTTTTCTCGTAAACATACATTTTGGGTAGAACAAATGTTGTTGGAACGTTCAAAAATAATAAGAGCTGCTGTTGAAAACAAAGAATTATATATTGCAAAATGTCATCTTGATCATTTGACAGGCAAGGTTGAAATTTTGGATAAAATATAGTGCATAAAAAATCCTAGACAGAAATAGCCAAAGGTGTATAATTAATATAGTATTATGTTTGGGGTCTTTATGAGAATAGTTGATTTAATTGAAAAGAAGAAAAAAGGTTTAAAGCACACAAGAGAAGAAATAGAGTTTATTATTGATTCTCTAATGAATGGCACGGCGGCTGATTATCAGATATCTGCTTGGCTTATGGCTGTTTATTTTAATGGAATGGATATTGAAGAAACAACTCATTTAACCCGAGCAATGATTAATTCCGGTGAAGTCCTTGATTTGTCAATGATTTCAAACAATATTATAGATAAACATTCAACAGGTGGTGTCGGTGATAAAATTACGATTATTTTAATCCCAATTTTGCAGGCTTTAGGTGTGCCGATTGTTAAATTGTCTGGTCGAGGACTGGGATTTACAGGTGGAACAATTGATAAATTGGAATCTATACCAAATTTTAATTGTGCATTACCGATGGAAGAAATTTTAAAACAAGTAAAAGAGATAGGTGCTGCCATTGCCTCGCAAACGGCGAAGCTTGCTCCGGCTGATGGAAAACTCTATGCTTTGCGAGATGTAACAGCGACTGTTGATAGTATGCCTTTGATTGCATCATCAGTAGTTTCTAAAAAAATTGCATCAGGGGCAAACAATATCATATTGGATGTGAAGTATGGTAGTGGTGCATTCATGAAAACAGCGGAAGAAGCAAAACAACTTTCTGAACTTATGGTTCAGGTTGGAAAAAATTTAGGTAAGAAAATTACGGCGGTTGTTAGTGCAATGAATGAGCCATTAGGTAGAGCGGTTGGTAATTCAGTGGAAATCATTGAAACAATTGAGTTTTTGAAAGGAAATACCAGCAAAGATTTGGAAGAAATAACATATAAACTTGCTTCATTATCAGTTTTAAAAATGGATATGGCGAATAGTGAAGATGAAGCTGTTCAAATGATTAAAAAAGTTGTCGAAGATGGTTCAGCCTTGGAAAAGTTTAGAGTATTGATTGAGAAACAAGGTGGAAATTCTAATATCATAGATGATTATACTTTGTTACCCAATGCAGCTCAAATAGGAACTATTAATGCTACGGAATCAGGTTATGTAGAGTCAATTGATGCACTTTGTATCGCAAAGGCATCTAAAATTCTTGGTGCCGGTAGAGATAAGAAAACGGATGATATTGATTATTCTGTTGGTGTTTATTTGAATAAAAAAACAGGTGATTTTGTTCAAATTGGTGACACTTTGGCAACTTTATATGTCAATGCTGATAATAATCTTTCAACAGCTGAAATTCTAGTAAAAAATGCGTTTGAAGTTAAGTCAGAACAGCCTGAATACAAAAGCCTTATATATGCAGTTATTGAATAAAGGCTGATATTGAGAAAATGGAAGAATTGAAGAATAATTTGAAATATTGTTTAAAAGTCGTTGCAATATGGGGATTGTTATTTCTTCTTTTGTGCATTATGGTTCAAGTATCCGGTACTTTATTTGTTAACCAACCAGATATTTTGAGCTTTATTTGTTTAGGTTTTATCGTTTTAGGTTGTGTTACTCCTGTGTTGGTGAATAAGAATAAGTCTAGTAAACCTACAAATAAATTTGTGGATAAAGTATTCTCTAGATTTGATATATTTACAATATTTTTGGTGGGGATGTATATCTTTGTCGTAGTAATGGATGTGGAAAAATTTTCAGAAAATTTTATATCAAATTTCCTAAATTTCTTGCTTCTATATACTTTCTTCTATTTGTATTTGATAAATTGGAACGCAAAGAAATATTCAGTAACTGCAAAAAGTGAGGCACAAAAAGAAATAATAATGCTCATAAAATCGTTGGCATTCATAGCTTGTCCTGTATTTTTTATAAACGACATCACATATTTACTGTCATTATCCTTGATAACTTTAACAGTTAAAGTTATACACAAAACTGCAACAGCTAAGAAAAAGAAAATAGCCGACAAAAACATTCCGGGTCCAAAATCTGATTTTTCATCCCACGACAATAGCAAGACAAATGGCATTATAAAAAATACAGG
>JAFQTK010000020.1 GCA_017409065.1 bacterium | reverse complement strand
TTATATCATACATCTAAAAACAAAATATCCATTTTCTGCAACGAATGAATATAAACCATTATTGTTTTTAATAATTGTCGCTATACTTTTTGTTCCGTACCCGTGACCGTCTTTGGTGGTTATTGGTAAATCGTCAGAAAATTCTATATTGCCTTCAAATGGATTTTTTATTTCAAAGCAGATTTTATCTTCCTTGCGGAAGGCTTTAAGCATTATTATTTTATTTTGACAATTCTCAACAGCATTTAAAGCATTATCAAGAGCATTAGATATTACAACAGCAAGGTCAATATCAGATATTGAAATAATTTCAGGCAGTTTAATATCAATTTCAAAAAGTATACCTTTTTCTATCATAACCTTATTGTAATGGGATAATACAGAATTTATCGCCACATTACTGCAATATTTATGATAAGAATTCTGTTCGATTTGCTCGGTTATCTTAGAAAGCTCTCTTTGAGCGTTTTCTATATCGTGATTTTCTAAATATCCGTTTAAAACAATCATATGATGCTTCATATTATGACGCAGTGTTTTAATATTAGTTTCATTTTCTGCACTGCTGGAAATTCTTTCATGTGCTATCTTAACCTGCATACCGAGGTTTTGTTTTTCGGATTCAATTTCAAACAACTTGATTTGACTATATAAAATTTTAAAGACTGTAATATACATAATGGGTATTAAAATTGTTATTAAAATAATAACCGGATAATCGTCATGTCTTTTCATCATAACGGTGGGATAACTGGTTGCAACAAGTAAGAGGATGTAAAATAATGCAGACATTACACTAAAAATACCCCAGCCCTTTTTTATTTTACGCTGAAATTCGTGATACGGCTTACGGATATATTTATACATAGTAAAAAGCAAAATCGGAAATATAATCAGTCTTGATATAAACATAACTATGTAATTTCCCAATCCTGCAACATCATCAAGCAGGTTTGTAAGTATCAGAACCCAATATACCATTGTATCTACAAGACAAAATGTAAAAAAGAATCTGCCGTCTCTGTTTTTTGCTAATATATAAAATAACACTAATGTCGGTATTACCATTGTAACCGCAATTAACTGAGCTGTTTTCTCTACACCGCAAATCAGCAAAATTGCCATATTTAAAATTGACAGTACAATTATTACAGGGATGGAAATTGCTGTTGTCTTTTTGGGTGAATATTTACTTTCGTATAAAGAAATAAACATAACAACACAAAACACCAAACTCCATAATATTGATAAATCTCTAAAAAATGTATTTTCCATTTTATTACTCTCCCGTATGTTTAGATTCAAAAATATTTTTCAAAAATATGTCCGATATGTTTTTGTGATTTCTGCGTGAAACAAGTGCCCTCTCTCCGTTTTTCATTACAATACAATCTTTTTCAATTCTTTGGGCGTATTCCATATTTACTATATAACTTCTATGAGTTTTACAAAAATTTGGATATTGATTAAGAATTGGCTCAATTTCATACAAACTCTGCCTGCAGCGTATTATATCTGAATTTGTCAAATGATATGCTAAATAGTGATCCAGAATTTCCACATAACATAGGTTGTGTAAAGCAATTTTTGTTATACTTGACTGTTCTTGGACAATGATATACCCCGAGTCGGGAATTTTATTTTTCTCGGCATATCTTTCCAGTGCTCTCTTAAAACTCTCTTTAGTTATCGGTTTTATAATATAGTCAATAGCATTGACATCATAAGATTCAACGGCATAATCCTGTGATGTTGTCAAAAAAACAATCTGCGAAACTTTATTGTTTGAATATATCTCTTTAGCAACCTCTATTCCGTTTATTACCGGCATTACAATATCTAAAAATATTAAATCATAAAATTCACCCAACGAAACTTTAGATAAAAATTCGACTCCGCTTGTAAAGCAATCATAGGTGATTTCAAAATCAGATTTATATGAATCTATTATATTCTTAATAGCATTGATTTCATCTACTGTGTCATCACAAATAGCTATACGCATTTCTATCCGCCCCCTAACTTATATTTATTCATTATATATTATATCATACATCTGTCAGTTCATCAAGAAGATGAACTGACCGTTTACGACAAATTTCATACCATTTGCGACAGATGGCAAAATAAAGATATTTTTTTGCTATAATGCTATATGTAAAGAAGTATTTAATTGTTTTATAGTATGGCTAAATGAATTACTTATTGTAGTTAATAAAATAACAATATAAATAACTTGAATTTCAAAATATAGCGAGGATGAATACAAATGAAAGGGATTATTTTAGCCGGCGGAAGCGGAACAAGGTTATACCCGGCAACAAAAGCATTGGTAAAACAGTTACTTCCCGTATATGACAAACCAATGATTTATTATCCGTTGTCTACCCTTATGCTTTCGGATATTAAGGACATCTTAATTATTTCGACTCCGTATGATTTGCCGGCTTTTAAAAAATTATTCGGTGATGGAAGTGCTCTCGGACTTAATATATCCTATGCCGAACAAGACAAGCCAAGAGGATTGGCTGATGCTTTTTTGGTTGGAGAAAAATTTATCGGAAATGATGATGTATGCCTTGTATTGGGAGATAATCTCTTTTACGGTCAAAGCTTCACCGAAATTTTGCAAAAAGCCGTCAATGAATTGGATGGTGCAACGGTATTCGGATATCCCGTCAAAAATCCCGAAGCATTCGGAGTTTGTGAGTTTGATTCAGAGGGTAATGTGATTTCGATTGAAGAAAAGCCTGAAATGCCAAAATCGAATTATGCCGTACCGGGCTTATATTTCTATAATAATGATGTCATTGAAATTGCCAAGAATATAAAACCTTCAAAGAGAGGCGAGCTTGAGATAACCGCTGTGAACAATGAATACATTAAACGTGGCAAACTCAAGGTTAAGCTTTTCGGACGAGGTATGACTTGGTTTGATACAGGGAGTCCCGGTGCTCTTCAGGAGGCGGGTGACTTTATCGGTATGATACAGGAACGTCAAGGTTATTACATATCCTGCATAGAAGAAATTGCATGGAGGCATAAGTTTATTACCGATGAACAGTTTTATAATTTGGGTATGGAACTCAAAAACAGTGAATACGGAAAATATATTTTAAGATTGGCAGGTGATGAAATTTGAGACATCTTATAACCGGTGGGGCTGGTTTTATCGGCACAAATTACATACGTTACATATTGCGAATGTATCCCGATGATGAAATCGTTTGTGCCGACAAGCTGACCTATGCCGGAAATTATGACAATCTGAAAGAATTTGAAGGTGAAAAACGATTTGCTTTTGAACAGATTGATATTTGTGACCGCAAAGCAGTTTACAGTTTGTTTAAAACATATAATATTGATTGTGTCGTCAATTTTGCGGCAGAAAGCCATGTTGACCGTTCAATCGAAAATCCCGAAATATTTTTGCAGACAAACATTATCGGAACTGAGGTATTACTTGATGCGGTAAACGAATATGGGATAAAGCGGTTTCATCAGATTTCTACCGATGAAGTATATGGAGATTTACCTCTCGACAGACCTGATTTGAAGTTTGAAGAAAATTGGAGTATTAAAACATCAAGTCCGTACTCAGCATCTAAAGCATCGGCAGATCTTTTGTGTCTTGCCTATTTCAGGACCTTCGGCACACCTGTTACCATTTCAAGATGCTCTAATAATTACGGTCCGTATCAGTTTCCTGAAAAGCTGATTCCGCTTATGATTGAAAAAGCACAGCGAGATGAAAGTCTTCCTGTTTACGGAGACGGCAAAAATATTCGTGACTGGCTTTACGTAGAAGACCATTGCAGTGCCGTAGATAAAATAATTCGGTACGGCAAGGTCGGAGAAATTTACAATATCGGCGGCAACAACGAAAAAGCAAACATTGATATTGTAAAGATTATTTTAGAGGCTCTCGGAAAGCCGGAAAGTCTTATAACCTATGTTAAAGACAGACCGGGACACGATAAACGATATGCAATAAATTCGTGCAAAATCCAAAACGAGCTTGGTTGGAAGCCGCAAACTGATTTTGATGTTGGAATGCGTCAAACAATTGAATGGTATAAAAACAATCCAAAATGGATTGAAAGAATATTAAACGGAGAATATAGAAAAACGAGGTGTTCATTATGAAAAAATCTATTTTAAAAACAATGTCACTCCTTTTATGTACGGCAATGATGGCGATTATTATCTTGTCACAAGCGGCTTTTGCTGCAACCGATTATACTTGCTATATCGGCTCAAACGGTTATAGCACTCTTGCCGAAGCAGTAGAAGCGGCAAATACCGGTGATACCATCTGGATGACAGCGAATGATTCTGTCAGCACTACATTCGATGTTGACAAAAACCTTACCATTGAGCTTGAAGGATACACTCTTGCCAATGCTTGTATGCGTTTTGTCGGTGACATTACCGTAAACATCAATGACCGTGCAGGTACAGCGAAAATCAACACGAATCAGAACAGCGGATTTAAAGTTACAGATTATGAATACGATTCCAGAGTAAGAGCTGCCTTTTATCTTACAGGCGGAGCAAAGGTTATACTCTCCGGAACTACCGGGGGAACTGAAATTTACGGTGGTGCTCAGTGCACAGACGGTCTGACAATTCTTGAAAAAGCAGCTGTAGTTGGTAAAGGATGTGAACTTGTCATAAACGGCGGAAGTCTTGTATATTCGGGTTATACCGGTACTGATGGTGTTTTCGTTTGTGACACGGGTATATTGACACTAAAGGATATTTTAATTAGACGTTCTTCTTCAAATACAGGAGGAAGCAGTATTTCATATGCAAATGTTCCAACAATAGAAAATCCGCTTACCATAACCAAGGGACATTTCTACGGAGGTATGTGGGTTGAAGGCTCTTCTACCATTAACGGCGTTTACATTTCTCGCGGAACTCTTTCTTTTGATAAAATCGAAAAAGCTCTTCTCTATAATTCTGTCGGTTCCTATATAGATTATGACAAATCGACAAATAGTAACGGATGGGAAATTTTTGTTGCTTCCGAAAATCTTTCAACTGACACTGATATTGACAATGTTGTTGATAGCACCGAAACTTTGCGTGTAAGTGCAGGCGGAAATGTTTCTGCGGATGCCGGTCAAAAAGTTGTATTTCAGCCCCAGGTGACCGGCGGTGATGGCATGTCCGAAATCACATACGCATGGACTAAAGACGGTGCAGACACCGGAGTTACCACGGATGCATTTGTTATCGAAGCAACAACAAGTGCCGATGCAGGAGAATATGTGTTTACTGCAACGCAGGGCAGTAATTCCGTTTCGTGTACTTATGTGCTTTCGGTGCAAGCGGAGAACCATTCTCACCACGATATATCCTTTGACAAGTGGTCGGAAATGACAGATTTGCCCATAATGTCAGGGAACTATTACCTTGAAAACGAAGTGACGCTTTCTGCAATATGGACAGTGCCTCAAGGTGTGACAAATCTTTGTATCAATGGCAGAGTTATTGACTTGAATTCTTATTATATCAATGTTCCTGCGGGAGCTGCCTTGAATATTTACACTTGCGAGGATTTGAAGCAATATTATGATGTTTCGGATAATTTATGGATTCCGGTAGGTGGATTTACGGACGAAAACAAAGAGCGATATACTTCTGGAGGTGTGATTACCGGTGGCAGCAATTCGGCAATTTTTGTAAACGGAGGATCCCTAACCTTGAACGGAGGAGCAATTGCGGGAAACACAGGAAATGCCGGTGGTGTTACACTTATGAATGGTGCAACCTTCACCATGAATGGCGGAGATATTGTCGGTAATTCGTCAAAAGGTGATGCCGGTGGTGTTATGAATAATAATTCCACCTTTACCATGAATGGCGGACGGATTCATAACAACTATGCTGCAAACAATGGCGGCGGTGTGTTCAATGTATACGAAAATGCTTTGTTTACAATGAACGGCGGAGAAATTTATGACAATATTTCAAGCGTTGGAGCCGGAGGAATCGGAAACTATGAAGATGCTGAAATGATAGTCACCGGCGGCTCAATTTGCGGTAATTCAACGACTTGGGGCGGCGGTGGAATATTTAACTACCACAGCACACTTACGCTCATGGGAGGAGTTATAGATAACAATTCTTCCACATGGGGAGGCGGTGCAGTGCTTAACGAAGGAATTTTGCATATTTCAGGGGCACCGGTTATAAAGGATAACTTTGTGAATGAAACTCCGAATAACATTTACCTGCTTTACCCGGAATTTCCCATTGTTGTTGATGGACCAATATCTTCCGGACCGATTCCTGTCAGCGTTTACCCTGACGAAGGTCAGCTTGATAATGATTTCAAATTTACAGAAAGTACGGATGTTTCTCTAAACGATGCCTCTAACTTTGAGTACGAATACGAAGGGTATCATATAGAGAAAAAAGATGACGGGCAGCTTTATGTTGTAGCTGACTCGACTGAGGTTGAATCAAAGCTGTTTTCTACCGATGTGACAAAATCACTACTTTCAAAGGCTGTTTCCGGCGGATTAATTACTAAGATCGACAACATCAGAGGCGTTGCTTTTGTTGATTTAAACGATTATCAGCTTGATGAAATTACCACCGTTGATTACTCCGCAGACGGAGATGGAAGCGTGCTCGCATGGTTTGACGAAGATAATGCAATTCTTTACATCGGAGGATACGGCAAAATTATCGCAGGCGATTCGTTGGCATATGCTTTTTACAACGGTTACTATGTTGATAGCATAGTAGGGTTTGAGTATCTTGACGTAAGCAATGTTACCAATATGAGTCGTATGTTCAGTAGCTGCGGTTACAGTAGCACGACATTCACACTCGATTTAGGCGATAACTTTGATACAAGAAATGTTACCAATATGGAGAAGATGTTCTTTTACTGCGGTGAAAACAGCACGGCATTCACACTCGATTTAGGCAATAGCTTTGATACAAGCAATGTTACCGATATGAATGGTATGTTCGAGAGTTGTGGTTACCAGAGTAAAGTATTTGCACTCGATTTAGGTGAAAGTTTTGATACAAGAAATGTTACTAGTATGGTGACTATGTTCTGTCACTGCGGTCGATACAGCACAACATTCACACTCGATTTAGGCGATGGCTTTGATACAAGCAATGTTACCAATATGAGTAATATGTTCGCTAACTGCGGTAGCGAAAGTGAAGCGTTTGATTTACTTGATTTGAGTGGTTTTACGGTTTCACCAAACGTCAAATATTTTGACAATTTTGCGTATGGAGTACCGGTGACTACCTTTGTTTTCGGAGATGGATGGAATGACGCAGCATTGTCCCAAGGTATGTTTGGAGCAGTATCGGAAACGCCGACAACAATCGTTAATGCCACGGAAAATCTTCTTGTATATGACTGGGCAGCCGACAACCGAGTGGTTACATACGAAGGCACTCAGCCCGAAAAAGAACCCAAATACGAAGTTGAAAACGGCGGTACAATAGATATTGTCGAAAACGAAGACGGAACAGTAACTCTCTATGTTTCCGTACCCGACGGATTTAGCTTTGTTGGCTGGCACGAC
>JAFQTK010000019.1 GCA_017409065.1 bacterium | reverse complement strand
TACAAGCGGTAATTTTTCTTGATACTCTTTCTTTATCTCAATACGATTTTTATATTTGGAATGAAGTATATTCAATGTTGTATCAATTTCTTTAGCTACATCAATGCTGCTAAGCACTCTTTCTTCCATACGAGAGAAATTTTTAAGATCTAATATTATATTTTTAGTTCTTTCTGTACCTTCCCTACAACTTTGAATCAATGCACCTAAATCTTCTTTAAGAAAAGCCAAATCAATATCAGACTTAATCTTAGTTATTTCTTTTTTATGCTCTTCCAACAACTCACCTTCGTATTCGCCATATTTATCTATAAGCATAATTAAATCATTTGTGTAATTAGTCAAATGAATTAAATTACCATATATAAAATTTACCGGATTATTAATTTCGTGAGTAATACCCGCAACCAACTCACCCAAAGATTTCATCTTTTCGGAATGTACCATCATAGATTGTGTATTTTGTAACTCTTTGTAAGCTTCATCAAGTGCTTTAGTCCTTTCAGCAACCTTGTTTTCCAAAGATACATACAAATCTTGTAAAGTTTGTGCCATTGTATTGTAAGAACTAACCAACTCATCTATTTCAAGATAATTGAAATAAGAAATACGATGGTTAAAATCACCTTCAGCAAATTTCTTTGAGCCTTCAGACAAATATTCCAACGGTTTAGTAATAATTTTGGTTAGCATATGAGATAGAAATAATCCTACAATAAGAGCCAAAATCACCAAATAACTCATATTATCAATAAATTTTTCTATGTTTTGGTGCAACAATGATTTTGAATAAAAACCAATATACATTGTTGTATGTTTCTTAGGTCCTGAAACGAAATAAGTACCTGTATTAGCCCCCATTATTGGTGAATTTGTTTCTTTAGACGTAATTCCACTTAAAATACTGGCAGAAAAATTTTTATTCTCAAAGCCCTTTACTGTTGAATAAACTATCTTGTTTGTATCATTATCTTTCACTATAAAATAAGCAATAAGATTTGTCTTCAGTGCATTTGCTACAATTCTGTCAATTTTATAGTAATTGTGATTTTCAACTTCATTTCCGACAACTTGGAAAAAAGAGGTAGATAAAGCTTTATTCACAGAGCCTGCATTGTTATCAACCTCAGTTGAAATATCTCTAAGAAAGAGAATAACATAGGCAGATAAAAACAAAACTATCGCCCCAATTAAAATTGAAGATACAAATGCCATATGTGTACTAATTTTTATTTTAGTCTTTTTTTCAGAATCTGCCATTTTGAACTCCTATCTTTTTTTATTTCCCTTAGGATTATCCAGAATATTACCAATCATATGACCTAAAAATCCCATCGCAAAAGCAATAGGCAATACTTTTATTAAAACAAAAATCATAGTAGATACATCAATCGTCATTGTTGTAAACAAATTTGCACCTAACAATACAATTACTGTAAAAGATGCTAAAATTCCTGATAATTGTTTTGAATAAGTTAATTCTGACATTATTTATTTATATTCTCCATCTGTTTTCTAAAACAGTACTGAGCTAAAGCAATCCTATCCTTGTTGGATAATTTGCTAAATTTGCCCGAAGTAACATAGGAACCTTTTTCGTTCTTATCTTGTCGAATTGGGGCAAATAAAGTAGTAATCGAATGAGTTTTATCCAACTCTAACGTGCATTCATATTCACCACTCAAAGATAACTCCTGCGGGCTTATCAAACGCATACCACCAGCGGATAAATCTGTCATTAACACGTCAACTTCTCTATTTTCTACTTTTAAAACTATACAGTTGTTAACTGAAATTCGAGTATATTCACGTCTTTGTAATAATTTATGAGTTATAGGCAAAGTCAACTTGTACTGATTTTCATCAATTTTACTTATCTTAGATTTAAAATAAATAATACCATCATCCGCATTAGTAAAACATTCAGCTTTTCCTGTCAAAACTTTCTCACCTTGCGGAACAACCAACTCAACACAAAGGAACTCTTCACAACTGTCAAGAACTCTAACACTACAAGTTGCCTCAACATCTTGTGGCACTATTTTAATAATTTGATTTTCTTTAAATGATAACAACATAATTTTTCTTTCTTTTCTTTTTATAGCGACGTCTTAGTTGGACCTACTTGTACAACACCAACAGACTTAGCTTTTGTATTATTACTTATTTCATTATACGACATAACAAAAATTTGTGGATATGTTCTTTCAATTAATCGTCTAAATGGCAGTCGAATCGGTGAAGAACATAAAATCACAGGTTGGGTACCATTACTTTTTATTGCTTTTTCCAATTCGTAATTCAAACCATCCAATAATTTTCTCGTAAAATCAGGGTCTAAAGTAAGGCTTTGCCCATCAGGGCTTATACCTTGAGCTATAACATTTTCAACATCTGGCGATAGGGTAATAGCCAAAAGTTCACCTGTATCTGAAAGGTTTTGTTTGCAAATAGTTCGTGATAAAGATTGACGAACCTGTTCAGTCAAGAAATCAGGATTTTTAGATGTTTTAGCCTGTAAACTTATAACCTCTAAAATAGTTCTCAAATCTCGAATAGAAACTCTTTCTTTTAGTAAATTTTGAATAACTAACTGAACATCAGCAGTCGTTATTTCCTTCATCAAGTCATTTACATAATCTTCTGAAACTTCTTTTTTTAGATTATCAATCAATTGAGTAACATCCGCTCTTGACAAAATTTCTGATGCATTCTTTTTAATAACCTCTGTCAAATGAGTAGAAATAACAGCAGAAGGACTAACTACTGTATAACTATTCATTTCTGCATAATCTTTATCTTTTTCTTCAATCCACAATGCAGGAAGCCCAAATGCAGGTTCAATAGCACTTATCCCCTTTAAATCAGGATCATCCGCCCCACCCAAAGCATTCATTGCCAAGCTTCTGTCTGGATAGACCTCGCCATATTCTATTGCAACACCTTTAAGATTTATTTGATAACGATTTGGTGGAAGCTGTAAATTATCTCTTACCCTAATAGAAGGCAAAACTAAACCTAATTCCAAAGCAGTTTGCCTACGAATCTGAGCAATACGTTCCAATAAATCACCACCCTGCTCCACATTAATCAATGGCACAAGTCTATACCCTATCTCAATTTCTATTGTTTCTACATTCAACAATTCCATAACGCTTTCTTTTGTAATTTTTTTGCGTTTTTTACCGGTTTGCTCTGCAATAGCTTTTTCTTGCTCTTCTTTTTGCTTTGCCTCTTCTTCAGCTTTTTTGGATTTACTTTTTTGCATAGCAAACCAACCAACAGCACTACCAACTAATAAAAATGGCAACGTTGGCATCCCCGGAACAATGCCAAGCAAGAATAGTAAACCGGCTACAACCCCAAGTACAATAGGATTGGAAAACATTTCAGTTTTAATATCTTGAGATAAAGACGATTCTTGTCCACTTGCACGAGTAATAATTAAACCAGTTGCAAAAGATATCAATAAGGCGGGAATTTGAGAAACAAGACCATCACCGACAGTCAATATCGTATAAGTACTAAGTGCATTAAGCAAATCCATTTTTAGTTGCCATACACCAATGATAAATCCACCGATAATATTTATGACCGTAATAACAATACCGGCAGTGGCATCGCCTTTAACAAATTTCGACGCACCGTCCATAGTACCGTAAAAATCAGCTTCTCTCTCTAATTTTCTCCGTCTTGCTTTTGCCTGTTCTTCGTTAATCAATCCCGAATTTAAATCAGCGTCAATTGACAATTGTTTTCCGGGCATACTATCCAAAGTAAATCTGGCAGAAACTTCAGCAACTCTGCCGGCACCACCTGTGATAACCATAAAGTTGATTAAAACAAGAATCGCAAAAATTATGAAACCGACTACATAATTACCCCCAACAACAAACTCTCCAAATGAACTGATAACTTCGCCGGCTTCTGCTTTCAACAAAATCAATCGTGTCGAACTCACGTTCAAACCCAATCTGAAAATTGTAGAAATCAACAAAATAATTGGGAACGAAGAATATTCTAGAGGTTCTTTCGTAAACAAACATACCAAAAGAATAATTACAGAAAGTGAGATATTCAAAGTTAACAACACGTCCAACAACTGCGGAGGAAGTGGCAATATCATCATAGAAATAATGATTACTAAGCCAACCGCCAGTATTACATCGTTATTTTTGAATAATGTCGCTAAAGAATTAACGTTCATTTAACCTCTTCAGACCCCACTCTTATTCTTATTGTACACGAAAGCAAGGATTTCGGCTACTGCTACATATAATTCTGCTGGAATTATCGAATCAATTTTCACCAATTTATACAAAGCCCTTGCCAATGGCGGGTTTTCGACAATAGGAATATCGTTATGTTTTGCAACTTCTCTTATTTTAAATGCTAAGAAATCTACACCTTTTGCAACAACCTTTGGAGCAGGTGCCTCTGATTTATCATATCTAATTGCAACCGCATAATGTGTTGGGTTTACAACTACAACATCAGATTTAGGGATTGCTGACATCATACGTTGCTGTGCAAATTGCATTTGAGCTGACTTAATTTTTGACTTAATTAAAGGATCCCCTTCTGTATTTTTCCATTCATCTTTAACTTCTTGCTTGGTCATTTTTAAGGATTTATTATATTCATAATCCTGATATTTTTTATCTATAAACCCAATTACAAGCATAGCAATACAAATAGTTATAATCATCTGAGTTAATACAGACCCTAAAACAGCAAAACCTGTATCTATATTTGCTCCCATAAGCCCGTATAATTCATCCTTTCTGGCAAATAACACAGAAAAACCGGCATATGCAACTACCGACATTTTTGCTAATGACTTTAACAATTCAACCATATTTTTTACAGCAAAAGGATTCAATGTTTTTTTAAGCCCATTAATAATACTACTAGGCTTAAGTTTATCTAATGAGGGCTTCAATTTTTCTATCGCAAACAGTGCCCCCACTTGCAATCTCAAAGACAAGGCAGTCAAAACAGCCAAAGCAAGCAAAAATGGCAACAAAATATCACCTGTTCCTTTGGCAAAAGGAACCAAAACTGCAATTATATCATCACTTGGAATTTCTTTTGGATTAAGGTGGGTAACCGTATAATACATTAGTTCTCTTGTGTTATTAATAATTTTAGACGCCAAAAAAATCATCAATGCACAACCGGCACAGATAGTAACAGCAGAGTTCAAATCCTGACTCTTTGATATATTACCTTTTTCCCGTTCTTTCTGCCGTCGTCGGGGAGTGGCTTCTTCTGTCTTATTATCGCCTGCCATCAGGCTCTATCCTCCCATTATTAACTTAAGTATTCCTGCCATATATTTTTCAACTGTATATGCTAAATAAGTAATTGTTGGTGCTGCAAACATAAGCATCAACCCAAATCCCATTCCGATTTTAACTGGTAAAGCTACCATAAAAATGTTCATTTGAGGCATCATTTTGGACATAAAGCCCATTAACACTTCACTTATAAACAATACACAAAATATTGGCAAAATAATTTGAAATGAAATAACAAACATATGCGAAAATAAAAGTGCAACTTGTTTTACCAATGCAACTGTAAAAATAAATTCAATCCCAGGTGGAATTGTTTCAAAACTTTTATAAACTGCCGTAAACAACCAATGATGTGCATTGAGTGTGATAAAAACAATAGTCGCTATATAAACATAAATTTGCCCAACAACCGGAGATTGCCCACCCGATGAGGGGTCAAGAACTTGTCCCATTGTAATCCCCATCTGGATTCCTAAAGTTTGTCCTGCAATTTGAACTCCAATAAATAAAAAACGAGCAATAAATCCAATCAAAAAACCTATGAAAAACTCTTTAATCAAAAACAAAGTAAGAGCAATCATATTATCAGGAATTTGTAATCCTACTGTATTTGAAACAATAGGATATACAATAAAAGCAACGGTTGCACTCAACAAAACCTTAATAGGCATAGGAATCGGATAAGTTGCAAACAACGGTGCTGAAGACAGCATCCCCGCCAATCGTGTAAACACCATAATAAAAACTATTATGTTATTCGGAGATAGAAGGTTTAATAAATCTGCAGCCATTTATCCCCCACTAATGTATCAATGCCGGTATTTGTGCAAACAACTCATTGGTTCGTTCTATAAAAATATTTACCATCCACGGCAATAGAATAATTAAAGTTAATACACAAACAATAATTTTAGGCACAAAAGTTAAAGTTGACTCTTGAATCTGCGTAACTGTCTGGAATACGCTAATAACAAGACCCACAACCGTCGCAATGACAAGAACCGGTGCCATCATCTGCAATATCAAAACCAAAACTGTTTGAGTTATAGAAAGAATTATCGTATTATCCATTTTCGCCCTTTTATGTTATAAAACCTTCAAGTAGTGACTTAGTAATCAAATACCAACCATCAATCATTACAAATAATATCAACTTAAATGGAGTTGCAACGGTTGCCGGTGGTAAGAACAACATCCCCATCGAAACCAAAATACTTGCAACAACAATATCAATAACCAAAAATGGTAAAAATATTACAAATCCTATTTTAAATGAAGTTTTAAGCTCACTCAAAACAAAAGCAGGAATTAGAATGTAATTCTTAACTTCACTGGCATTTTTAGGTTTCTCCATTTTTGCCATACTTATAAACAACCCCAACTCTTTTTCGCCTGTTTGTTTCAGCATAAAAGTTCGCAACGGAATCATAGCTTTATCAAGAGCTACATCTTGAGTTATTTGATTTTTCATATATGGCTGTATAGCTGTTTCATTAATTGTGTTAATAGTCGGTGACATAACAAAAAACGTCAAAATAATTGCCAACCCAGCAATAACCTGATTTGGCGGCAATGTTGTAGTTCCTATCGCCTGTCTTGTCAATGCCAAAACAATCACTATTCGAATAAATGCAGTTGTCATTATGATTATACTTGGAGCCAATGTTAAAATGGTCAAGAGAATCATAATCTGCACGCCTTGAGTGAACTCTTGCGGAGTATTCGCTGTTTGCATTCCAATATTTATATTTGGGAAAGCAATTGCACTAAAAGCAGGCATGCCTGCAAACAACATGCATAGCGTTGCCCCAATTAATCCCCACAGTTGGTTTTTCAATTTCATATATATTTCTTTCGATTATCTTTGATACTCAAACTAATAATATAATATACATGCTTAAAAATTTGTGCCACTTCTTAAACAAACTTCATCTTTTTAGCAAAAATTTTTATTCAGCAGCATTAAACAAATATGCAAATAAACATTAATAACACTTACAACTCATATTCTCATTCACCTCAAAATAAAATCTCATTTAAGGGAGAACGACTTTTTCCTGTCAATATGTTCAAATCATTTTACTGTGGTCCACAAGAAGAAATATCCGGATATTTTACAAAAATGACAGCTGATGACATACCACTAATTCAACAAGCTAAAGAATTTTGGCAATTCACATTATTTGGACCTCAAATATTAGAAAGATTTGCAAAATCAACAAAAAAAATTCAAACATACATGGTTGAATGTCCTAAATTCAACTCCCCCTCAGATAAAATCCAAGCATTGGCATCAGTAAAAGACGAAGGAGATTCCTTTTTTGTTGAATTTATTCAATCTGCCAGTGAACTTCCAAGAGGTTTCGACTTAAAAGGTGCAGGAAGTATGATACTTTATGGTGTAACTCGACTGGCTGAAAAACTACAAAAGAAATTTATTCACCTTGAATCTTCCAATTTTGACACTGATAGTTTTTACCAAAAACACTTTTTTATATCCAGTCCCAACTCATCAAGATTTATTTTGAGAAAAGATGACTTTCCCAAACTTAGAAAAATGTTAGAAGAAAAATATAATATTCCGGTACCAAAAGAATGAATATATCCCCAAATAACTACAATACAAATATATCATTTAAAGGACAAAGATTGTTCCCTATAAAACTTATACGAACTTTGCCAAATCAAACAAGAGAAATTGTTGACGGCTTTTTTACTCGAATGGACAAATCAGACATCAGCCTAGCCAAGGAAATTTTTCCGATTTGGAGTCAAGAAACTCGTTTTGGTCGGGACATACTACACAAATTTATCAGACAAAACACTGAAAAAGCACTAAATACTGATTGTCAAAAAGTATTTATGATAGAAATACCTAGTGAAAAAAACGCCATAGACAGAGTAAAAGGATTCGCAACCGTAAGCAAATTTGCAGATTCAATATATGTAGATTTCTTGCAATCCGCAAACCAAGCTAAAAGCTTAGAAAAACTTAAAAGCATTGGTAGCATGTTACTTTACGGGATAGCAAAAATCGCACAAAAAGAAAACAAAGGTCCTATTATTCTACAACCAACCCCTCATAGCAGAAATTGGTACCCTAAATTTTTATTTGAAAGAATAAATGAAACTGAAATATGGGTACTCTCAAGAAGCAATATAGATAAATTAATAGCCAATCTAAGGAAAAAATTTAACTTATAAAGATGCAAATAAGAACAATCTCAAACACAAATAAACAAGACATCTCATTCGGCAGACAAAGACTGTTTCCGATAAAACTCCAATATTCCCTTGCTAATGGCAAAATAGAATCGATTGATGGCATTTTCTCAAAATTTGATGACACTGATGAGGAATTGGCAAAAAAATTATTGCCCAATTGGAGAAGAACAAAATATGGAAACTGGATTATCCAAAAATTTTTACACAGAAAAAATTTAACCAGCAATATTTCAAAAGACGATTATTTCTTGATTGAATGTCCTAAATTAGGCAAAGGTGAAAATTCTATATTAGCACTTGCTCAAACAGCTACAACCAAAAACACTATCTTTCTTCAATACATTCAATCCGCAAGAAATAAAAGAACTCCAATTCAGGTAACAGGTGCAGGATGCGGTATAATGTACGGACTTGTTGAATTAGCAAAAAAAGCACAACTCAAAACTATAAATTTGATTGCTGATTCGACAAGGAATGCTGCTTGGTATAGGCAATTGGGTTTTACACAAGATTCTCCTCGCAGCTATGCCTTTACATTAAGGGCAAATCAATTCTCAAAATTACAAAAATCAATTGTTGACAAATTTCAATATTAAAAGGACATAAAATGATAAACAATATTTCAAACAACAATATATCTTTCGGCAGTCAAAAACTATTTCCTGTCAAATTAATAAAAGAAGTATCAAAAATGAAAACTGAGTCCATAGATGCACACTTTTCTCTTCTCGACAAGAATGATGAAAAAATAATGAAACAGGCTCTTGTTAATTGGAATGCAACAAGATACGGAGAATACATCATAAATCGATTTCTCAAACAACGACACTTAAATCCCGATTATAGATATTTTATGATTGAAGAAGCCGGCAAAAATGGAAAGAACAAAATTAGAGCCCTAGCTGAAGTTAGAATAACAGACCACTACATAAACCTTGAGTACCTGCAATCAGGAAACAAATTAGATAGCGAACGTGCCAAAAAGATAAAAGGTGGTGGTTCAATGATAATTTATGGTCTTATAAAACTAATGGAAGACTTGAATAAAAAAGCAATATTTCTCACACCATCAACCTCAGCCTTTAAATTTTATAAAAAATTAGGCTTTGACCAATATTCATCCAGTAGATTAATTTTGGAACGAGATAAAGCACAACGTGTTGTGAAAAAGCATATAACGCCTAAATTCCATTTAAATGCTTAATAATATCGATAGATTTTTCTCATTTATAGCTTTATCTATAAAGTTCTTATTTAGTTCATTATTATCTGCGACTACCTGCGAAATATTTTCTGGTAAAATCAAATCATTTGTTAAAGCTGTTTTTACAAATGACTTATTCAACAATAAAAATTCTTTATATGTAATAGCTATCTCAAGCCACTTATCGCTTAATTGGCTT
>JAFQTK010000018.1 GCA_017409065.1 bacterium | reverse complement strand
ACAGGAATTTGGGCATCATTATTTGTGCTGAAAATATTTTATCCTTACTTGAAAGACAGCAAATTCTTAAAAGATATGGGGAACAATACTTATCATATTATGGCAAACCATTTACTCGTAATGTTTATAATCACAGCTATTTTCTTGTGGGCAAACGGAATCCCAATATCTGAACGTGCAAATCACAACATCTATTGGATTTATAACCCTATTCAAACAACATATGTTTACTTTATCCTAACAATGATAATTTCAACTTACATCGGTGTAGGACTAAAATTTACAAAGAAACAACTGGACAAATTATTTACAGCTTCAACCACATAGCACCGTATGCATCCAGTTTAACAGACAATTTTTTGTTCTGAGCTTTGGCTCTAACAGCTTTTCCCGTAAGTAAATCCTTTAAGTATATGTCTTTTGCTTTCTTTCCAAAATCATCGTCTATAAAGTTAATAGAAGCACGAGTCCTACTATCCGAAAGATTATTTATAACCAAAATTCTTTCCCCATTCAAATTACGAACATAAGCAAAAATTTCAGGCGAGTCGGATTTTATTTCAGTGAAATCACCACGAGTAAGAATAGGATTATCCTTTCTTATTTTAATTAACTTTTTAACTCCGGAATAAACCATTCCACTATATCCGTCAGGAAAATCCTTAGCATCATAAAAAGTTTTCTTTAGAATTGGGCCTCTGTTAATATCTCTACTATCAAAATAACTCAACATTTTAACCTGATTACGGGTATTTTTTTGAGATTTTTGTTTAGCTTCTCTTTCTTTAGCACTTATTTTCGCATTGTTGTAATTATTTTGTGCTCCTATTTCGTCCCCATAATAAACAATCGGAACCCCCGGCAGCGACAATAAAATAGAAAATGCCATATTAATTCTTGCTGGATTACGGTCTAAAAAGCTTGCTAATCTTCCACTTACTCCGTAGCCTTTCCTAAAAGTTGCTCCTTTTCTTACAAGCCCGTCATACAACAATTCTCTGGTTTTTTGATTGACCATCTCTAATGTTAATTCATCATGAACTCGCAAAAATATAGCCCAAGAAGCAGAATGCGGAATTTTAGGAGTTTGCTTGTAAGCTTTCCAAAAATAAGAATTATCTCCTGTTATAAGTGATGCCCAAATAGCAGGCATATACGGAAAATGATAAGCAATCTGCACTTCATCCGTTCTTATAAACTCTTTTTCTTCTCCGTTAACGGTTTTAAGGATTTTTCGCTCACTTCCAAAATACGGCAAAATCTTTTTCGGCCACTGACAAGCCTCAGCCTGAATAACTGAGCGAGGAGCAGTTGATTGCAAAAATGTGCTTATCAATTTAATTATTTGGTGTGTTTTAGGCAAATTCTCGGCAGTCGTACCTTCCTCTTTTATATAATAAGGAATTGCATCCATTCTAAAAATATCAACTCCCAAATTTGCCCACATACCAATAGTATCCAACATATAGTAAAGAACTTCGGGATTTTCCCAATTCACATCAAGTTGAAACGGATAAAATGTATGATATAAATAATAATCCTTTTCATTGATAGTTACTTTGCGATAATGATTATCACAAATTTCAGGGAAAATAAGTCGACGTTTTGTAATTTTACCATCCTTTTCCTTATATTCAACAACAGAACCTAATTTTTCATCAACATATTTTCGATACTCAGGCATATCTTCTCTAACAATGAAATAATTAAGTTTTTCTATATCCCCTTTCAATGCTTGTTGAAACCATTCATGTTGATCGGAAAAATGATTCAATACTAAATCAGCTTTAATTTTAAATCCTTTTTGTCGTGCCGTTTTCACAAATTCTTTAAACTCAGGCATCCCGCCTAAATCTGCCCTAACACTTCTTGGGTTTTTAACGTCAAAACCCGAATCATTCATAGGAGAATCCGCAAAAGGCAAAACATAAATTGTAGTTACTCCCAAATCCTTTAAATAATCTAACATTCCAATTAAACTTTTGAATGTTCCTGATTTTCCGACTTCTTCAACCCCAAACTGGTCAGGATAAAACATATAAACAACTTCGTCTTTGTACCAATCTGCAGGTCTGTTTTCATCATCTTTTTTCAATTCATCAGGTCTGTTTGATTTAATTTTTTCAACAAGTTTAACAACTTCGGGATAAATTTCATCAACCTTCTCTTTACCATATATAGCCGCAATTGATGATTTCATATCATTTTCAAAATTTTTTGGAATAGTTGTTTTTAATTCACTTGAAATCCCATTTGATAATTCCACCAAACTTTTTTCAGGAAGTTTTAAATTGATAGCAGAAATTGCAGGCAAAGTGGAATTATTCAACAATATAGCCGCACAAAGTAATGCCGTGAACTTTTTTATACTCATAGTTAATATATCCCCAATATCAAACAAGTACATTATCTTATTTTAAAAATTTAAAGTCAAGAAAGACAAAAGAATATTTCTTGATTTCATCTTTTGTTTGGGCTATAAATTGAGTGTTAAGACATGTAGTACAAAAAGAGGAGCTATAAACATGGCTAAGAAAGTTGCAATTAACGGATTCGGAAGAATCGGAAGAAACACATTGAGAGCAGCTATCAGAGAAGGTATCTTCGAAAAAATCGATTACGTTGCTATCAACGACCCAGGTTTGACACCTGCTAACGCTGCACATGTATTCAAATATGACTCAGTTATGGGTAAATTTGACGGTACAGTTGAAGTAGTTGAAGACGGTCTTGTAATCAACGGTAAAAAAATTAAATTCTACGCAGAAAAAGATCCTGCTAACCTTCCTTGGGGTGAGTTGGGTGTAGAAGTTGTTGTAGAATCAACTGGTTTCTATACAGATGCAGAAAAAGCTAAAGCACACATCACAGCTGGTGCTAAAAAAGTTATCATTTCTGCTCCTGCTAAAAACGAAGACAAAACTATCGTTTTGGGCGTTAACGAAAATGAATACGATCCTGCTAAACATGATGTAATTTCTATGGCATCTTGTACAACTAACTGCTTAGCACCTGTTGCTAAAGTTTTGGATGAAAAATTTGGAATCGTTAAAGGTTTGATGACAACTGTTCACTCTTACACAGGCGACCAAAGAATTTTGGATGCTGGTCACAAAGACCCACGTCGTGCTAGAGCTGGTGCATTGAACATCGTTCCTACTACAACTGGTGCTGCTAAAGCTGTTGCTTTGGTATTGCCACAATTGAAAGGCAAATTGAACGGTTTCGCTATGCGTGTTCCTACTCCGGACGTTTCTGTTGTAGACGTTGTTGTTGAAACTGTTAAACCTGTTACTGCTGAAGCAGTTAACGCAGCATTGAAAGAAGCAGCTGATGGACACGTTCTTTGCTACTCAGAAGAACCACTAGTATCTTCTGACTTCATCGGTTCTTCTCAATCTTCAACTGTTGACGCTGCATTGACTATGACAATGGGCGAAAACATGGTTAAAGTTGTTTCTTGGTACGATAACGAAATGGGTTATTCAACAAGATTGGCTGAAACTACATTGATGGTTGCTGAAAAACTATAATCATTATTTGATGATAAAGTTTAAAAGACGAGAGAAATTTCTCTCGTCTTTTTTATTGATTAAAAAATAGGCAGCTAGGGAGAGAGAGAGAGAGAGAGAGCATTCCCCATAATATAATAGATTTATGCTTTTATTTGTCAATCCAATATTGCAGCATTTTTGTGCTTTATTTTGGGATTCTAAAATAAACTATATTCTTTCATAATGTATAAATGACAAAATTCCGAAAACAAATAGCCAAACGTTTGAGAGAATTAAGAATAGCTGCAAAATATTCACAAGAAGAATTAGCGGCGTTAGTTGGAGTTTCAACTAAAACTTTAAGTTACTGGGAAAATGCCCATAATTCGATTTCTCTCAGTAAAATCTTTTTACTAGCTAAAGTTTTGGATATACCGGTTTATAAATTTTTTGTTTTTGGTGAATTAAGTAGCGAAAATAATGAGGAGATATTGAATTTACTAAACTCGATGACAGAGAAAGAAAAACGAATAGTATCTCAGGTAGTAAATTCGATTTTAATGTTGCGATAGAATAACCGCACCACATAATCCAATCGTCATCCTGAAGGAACGCAGTGACTGAAGAATCTCGCCGAATCCCCATACCGTCATCCTGAGGCAAAGCCGAAGGATCTCGACGAATCTGGACTTTGTTTCACGAGATTCTTCACCCTAAAGGGTTCAGAATGACATGATTTTTATGGAAAATAATTTTCGTCATTCTGAGGGAACGCAGTGACCGAAGAATCTCCCCGAAAGAAGTCTACACTACTTGAAATTCTTCGCTTCGTTTCACTCGCTCAGAATGACGTGAGGTCGAAAAACAGCGGTGCTGCCGAAGATTCTCGCCGAATCCCCATACCGTCATCCTGAGGCAAAGCCGAAGGATCTCAACGAATCTGGACTTTGTTTCACGAGATTCTTCACCCTAAAGGGTTCAGAAGGACAAAGAGGCTCAGGGTGACATTGTACTTTATTTTGTAAAAATATTTTTCTTTCAGTTATAATTAAATTATGTTTGATTATGATGTAATAGTAGTAGGTGCAGGACATGCCGGCTGTGAGGCGGCAGTTTCAGCTGCACGACTGGGACAAAAAGTTCTTCTAACTACTTTAAATATCGAAAACATTGCCCTTATGCCCTGCAATCCGGCAATAGGCGGACCTGCAAAATCTTGCCTTGTTAGAGAGATTGATGCTCTTGGCGGAGTTATGGGGGTCGTAACAGATGCAACTTACATTCAAATGAAAATGTTAAACAGGTCTAAAGGTCCTGCTGTCCGTGCATTAAGAGCTCAATCCGACAAAAAAGAATATATGTCTTTTATGCGACATTTGATTGAAGCTGAAAAAAATATTCGTTTAAAACAATGCATGGTCACTTCATTAATTGTTGAAAATTCCAAAGTTGTGGGTGTTGTCGATGAACTGGGATTGGAATATAGAGCAAATGCAGTTATTCTAACAACAGGCACATCACTTGAAGGTAAAATTTGGATTGGGTTGCAATCGATTCAAGCCGGCAGGCTAGGTGAAGCCTCAGCAGTAGGTCTTTCTGATAGTTTACGCAAAAATGGACTTGAAGTAAAAAAACTTAAAACAGGAACTCCTGCGAGAGTAGACAGTCGAACTATCAATTACGACAAAATGGTTATACAACCCGGAGATGATGAACTCAATTTCTTCTCATTCTTGCCAAATAGACCTGTAAGAAAACAAATTCCTTGTTATTTGACAAGAACAAACGAAAAAACACACGAAGTTATTCGCAAAAATCTTGATAAATCTCCAATGTACACAGGATTAATTCATGGAAAAGGACCTCGCTATTGTCCTTCCATTGAAGATAAAATCGTTCGTTTTGCACAAAATCCTTCACACCATATTTTTATCGAGCCTGAAGGAAAAGACACATACGAGGTTTATGTACAAGGTTTTTCAACAAGTTTGCCTGCATTAGCCCAAATCGATATGCTAAGAACCCTACCGGGGTTAGAAAATGTTCACGTTATAAAACCTGCTTACGCAGTTGAATATGATTATGTTCCTGCAGTTCAACTATCGCACACACTTATGACCAAAAAAATTAAAGGACTTTTCTGTGCTGGGCAGATTAACGGAACAAGCGGATATGAAGAAGCTGCGGCACAAGGATTAATTGCGGGAATCAACGCTTCTTTATACAATGACAACAAAGAAATGATTACACTTTCAAGAATGTCATCTTATATTGGAACATTGATAGATGATTTGGTTACAAAAGATATTGATGAACCATACAGAATGCTAACCTCTCGTTCTGAATATCGTTTGATTTTGCGACAAGATAATGCAGATTTAAGACTTACGGATATCGGACGTAAAGTCGGACTTATCAGTGATATGAGATATGATTTGTTCAATAAAAAGAAAGCAGCTATTGAACAGGAAATAGAACGTTTAAAAAGCACAAAAGTTTCTGTTTCAGACAGTGTATCCGAAGTTTTGGCTAAATATGATGAGTCAATGGATAGAGGAATGAAGCTTGCAGAATTAATTAAACGACCAAGCTTAAACTATGAAATATTGAAAGAACTCCATCCTTTGACAAACCAACTAGGCTTACCAAAAGAAGTTTATGAGCAAGCAGAAATTGAGCTTAAGTATGACGGCTATTTAAAACGGCAGCAAGAACAAATAGATATTTCCGACAAGTTAGAAAAAATCAAAATCCCGACCGATATTGATTATCGTGCAATTGCACAAATCTCAACAGAAACAAAAGATAAATTGGAAAAAATTCGACCTGTAACCTTAGCCCAAGCTGCAAGAATCGGAGGGGTTAAACCTGCTGATATTTCTGTATTAATGGTTATTTTAGAAACAAGAAAAGCTCCAAAAATTCAAAACTCTAATTAAAATCATCCATTTGTAGTGCCTATTTTTTTCCAAAATGGTTTATAATCTCTATATCCGTGCATAGAGGTAATAATGCAACAAATTACCGTAGAAGAATTAATTAACTATAAAATTCTCCCATTTAACATATATACAAAGGGAGATAAGCTGTTGTTTCCGGAAGGAGAAGTACTCACTCCCGGAAAATTTCTGCAACTTAGACACATAGATGTAATTTATAGAAAACTGGAAAAAGAAAAAAGCGAAAAAGATAAACCAACTGAAAGTAAAGAAAAAGAAAATACTCCTCAACCAAAAAACGAACAATCTGCTTCTACCATTGACACCATTGAATTTAAGAATGTAGTAACACAGATTAATAAATTTTGTGCAATTCCAACAAATGAACAAATTAAACTAAAAGTTTTTTATGAAAAAAGTGTTGGAGATATCTCAAAAATAAACCAAAGTGAACTATTACCTAAAATTAAGAGCATTAGAGATAAAATTCAAAATGAATATTCTGCACTATTCGACAAAGCAATTTATTCTTCAGAGTTAAGACTCATAGGTGAATACGATAAATGCCATGCCATAAACGTTGCAATGTTAACTGCTGCATTATCAAGAAAACTGGGAAAATCAGAAGAATTTATATCTGACATAATCCTGGCAGCATTGCTGCACGATATAGGAAAAATCTGTTTACCAACGGCAATAACTTCAAAACCCGCAGCAACGATACAAGAACAAAAACTTTATCAAATGCATACAAAAATCGGGTACAACGTAATAAAAAACAGACTAAAATTGAGTGATAAAATTGCTCGTGTTGCACTTGAACACCACGAACACAACGACGGAACAGGCTACCCTAGCGGTAAATCAGGTGACTTTATTTCTCTCGAAGGTCAAATTATTTCGGTTTGTAATTATTTTGATAATTTAATTTTTGGTAAAACAAATCACAAAATATACAATGCAAAAGAAGCTCTAAAAGTAATGTTAGAAATGGGTTCTAAGAATTTCGCAATAGATATTTTATATAGTTTTATTTACATGTATAATTATGATGATACACGACCTTTTGATGAGATGATATTATCATGAAAATTACAGTGATAGGTGGGGGGCTAGCAGGTTCAGAAGCTGCTTTGCAACTGGCACAACGAGGATTTGAAGTCGATTTGTACGAAATGCGACCTCAAGTAAGTACACAAGCACATAAAACGGAAAAACTTGCAGAATTTGTTTGTTCCAACTCGCTTGGGTCTTTAGATTTAACAAACGCTAGTGGACTTTTAAAAAAAGAAATGGAACATTTAGGGTCCAATTTGATTAAAATTGCACTGGAAAATTCCGTTCCTGCCGGAAATGCTTTAGCCATAGACAGAGAAGGATTTTCACAAAAAGTTACTAATTTAATTGAACAAAATCCTAAAATAAACTTGATTCGGAAAGAAATCGAAGAAATACCCGAAAATACACCCTGTATAGTTGCATCAGGTCCTTTGACATCAAAAAAATTAGCAGATAATATCAAAAAATTTACAGGTGAAGAACATTTGCACTTTTTTGATGCAATCGCACCAATAGTAGAAAAAGATAGCATAGATTTTGACAAAGCATTTTACGCTTCCAGATACGATAAGGGTGAAGCTTCATACATAAACTGCCCGATGAACAAAGAAGAATACTAAAAATTCTACGATATTTTAATCAATGCACCAAAAATTGAATGCAAAGACTTTGAGAAAGATGCAAAATTCTTTGAAAGCTGTTTGCCCATTGAAGTTTTGGCATCTCGTGGGGTCGATACTTTACGATTCGGACCTATGAAACCTGTTGGGCTTGTGGATAAAAGAACCGGTACAAAAAACTATGCAGTTGTTCAACTTAGGCAAGATGATGCACAAGCTAATTTATACAATTTGGTTGGTTTCCAAACAAATCTAAAATGGGGAGCTCAAAAAGAATTGTTGCAAACTATTCCAGGACTTGAAAACGTAAATATTGTCCGTTATGGAGTTATGCATCAAAACACGTTTATCAATTCACCCAAAGTTTTGAATCCAAGTTTTCAATCACGCAAAAATCCCAATATTTTCTTCGCAGGGCAAATTACCGGCACGGAAGGTTACACAGAATCAATTGCAGGCGGACTGTTAACAGGAATAAATATGGCAAGATACTTGAATAACCAAGAATTACTTACTTTGCCTCAAACAACCATGCTTGGTGCTTTAACTGCATATATTTCTTGCCCTGAGCATACCTCATTTCAACCGATAAATTCTAATTGGGGAATTATTGCCACAATGGAAATGGACAGAAAAACCCGTAAAGATAAAAAACTGAAAAATCAACTATATGCACAAAGAGCAATAGACGAAATTCAAAAATTTCATCCTTAATCTTAATTAATGTAAACATTTTTTTGAAAAATCGTTATTTTAGAAAAAAAGTGGGCATTATATTAATGTAAAAGGATAGTTAATCGTGAATATTAATATAGATGCCGCTTCGGCAATGAGCATAGCACAAATAGCTTTATCGTCTACGCAGTCCGACTTTTTAAAAATAGTTGAAAGTATGGCTAGTGGTAGTTCTGCGACTATAAATCCTTCTGATTTATTCGTTTCTACCGACATTAATGTTGATACTACATCACGTTATGCAGCAATTGAAAATGCCCAACAAGGCGTAAATCTTACACAAATTGCGGATGGGGCACTTGCAGAAGTCAATAATTCCCTATCAAGAATTATGGAATTGTCAACAAAAGCTGCCAATGATACTTATTCTGATAGCCAAAGAAGTGCTATGCAAGCTGAAATTAACCAATTAACGGAACAAATTTCTAAATCTTTAGCCAGCACAAACTATAATGGAAAAGAATTACTAAATGTAGTTAGCACACAAAATCCGCAAGAAATTGATAAAATTGGTTTCCAAGTTGGAACCGGTTCTGATTCAAACTCCATAGTTTCTTATGACCCGAATATAAAATTAGATGACTTAAATTTTGACGTGTCTTCCGCAGAAAGTGCAAAAGAATCTATGGCTAAAGTTGAAGGAATGATGGAATCAGTCAGCACAAAACGTAGCGAAATCGCTGCAACACAAACGTCATTAGTAAATTCTATTGAAGCAAATATGACAGCTATAATCAATGGACAGTCATCTTATTCACAAATTACGGATACTAATTATGCATCGTCTATGGTGGATTTGTTAAGCAATCAACTAACACAACAAAGTCTTTTGGCTGTTATGAGTCAAACTGTTAAATCACAAAGTTCAATAATGAACTTAATTTCAGGTATAAGTGCTTAGTTTATTAGGAGGTACAACACAGAACAAAGCAACAAAAAGAGCCACATTGAACTGAGCCCTAAAAACTAGACAAAGTAAAAAAGGTGGTTCACGAAGCTTTTAATAAATGGTTCCTGTATTCAACAGGAGCCATTTTATTTCTGCTCCATTGATACCTTTCATTGTTGTAATAATACATGTATTGATCTATTTTTTCAACAAGAGCCTCAAATGTTTT
>JAFQTK010000017.1 GCA_017409065.1 bacterium | reverse complement strand
TAAAGAATTAGAAATTAAAAAGAAAGATAAAGAACTTTCTGAAAGAGAAATTGAATTAAATAGAAGAATCTTAGAATTTAATAAAAAGATTTCTATGTTCCAACAAACTTTTGAAACAATATCTGGAGTAGAATAATTAATTTATTCTACTTTTTCTTTGTAATAAAATTTAGAAATTTTCATAGATTTTATTAGAGGTGAATATCATGAAAAATATTTTAATGTATTATTACGATTTACATCCAGAAAATATTCACCAAAAAGGTGATATATACTATTTTAAAATTAAAAATGAAAAATATTATATATTACCTTTTTTAAGAAGTAATGAAGAATTAAGATCTATTTATGATATTAATAAAGAACTAATTGAAAAAAATATATTAATACATAAAATAATTTTAAATAAGCAAAATAATATTTTAATACAATTTAATGGTATCAATTATATTTTATTGAAATGTTATCTGAAAAATGATAGAAAAGTATATTTAAAAGATATTAACTTTTTGGAATCAAATACTAATATAATAAAAAAAGATACTATTTTGAACAAATCAAATTGGGTATCATTATGGGAAAATAAAAACGATTATTTAGAATATCAAATAAGTCAATTTGGTATTAATCATCCGGTAGTAGTAGATTTTTTTGCCTATTATATAGGCTTGGCTGAAAATGCTATATTATATGCTAAAAATACTTCTATAGAAATTAATCCCAATTATTTAGATAATTTAGTCATCTGTCATAAAAGAATAAATAATAATTCAACTTTATTTAATTTATTTAATCCTTTAGAATTTGTAATTGATCATAAGACACGCGATATAGCAGAATACATTAAATTTAAATTTTTCTATGATAAATCAAATTTATGGGATGAAATACATATGTATTTTTCAAATAATAATTTATCGGTATATGGAGTTAGAATGTTTTATGCAAGACTTTTATATCCTACTTATTTTTTTGATATTTATGATGAAATTTTAGAAGGTAGTAGTAATGAAAAGGATTTAGTACATATAGTAGAAAAACAAGAAGAATATGAAGAATTTCTTGTGGATATTTATAATTTTTTGAAATTAAAATATAATATACCAGAAATAGAATGGTTAATAAAAGAATGATATAATTTTTTATATCATTTCATTACGCTAATTCTACTTTTTTTACTTCATCAATTTCTTCTTTAATTGAGTTTTCAATTCCTTCAAGTGTGTATTCTAGCATATGGCAATGCATACATACTCCAGTGATACTAACGTATACAATTCCATTTTCATATTTTACAAATTCAATATCTCCGCCATCATTTTGTAAAATAGGTTTAATTTTCTCAATTATTTCTTTAATTTTGCTTTCTGTATCCATTTTTTCACCACCTTGTTATTAATTATATATCTTTTTTATTTGATATGTAAACAAATTTATTAAAAAAACTTGATAAATATTAAATATAATGGTAAAATATATTACGTAAATTTGTTATGGCGGTATTGGTGAAGTGGTTAACACGCTGGATTGTGGCTCCAGTATGCAAGGGTTCGATCCCCTTATATCGCCCCATTATGAGTATTAGTGAAGCTGAAATTTAGTTTCACTTTTTTTGTTGTTAAATAAAATACATGTTATAATATTAATATATAAAAACATGATATAATTAGTATGTCAAAAAAATATTAAAAGGAGAAGTAAAATATGAATAACACTATAGTAACTTATGAAACATTTCATGGTAGTGCAAAGAAAATTGCACAAATAATTTCTAATAAACTAAACTGTAAATGCATTAATGTAGATACACCATTTGAAGCAGAAGATTTAAAAGAAATAGATAATATAATATTAGTATTTAATTTTAGAGGACCATATACCGCACAATTAACTAAATTATATTTAAATAGAGTTAAAGAACAAATAAAAACTAAAAATGTAATTTTAGTTGGAGAAGGATTGTTTTCTGAAAAAGAATTTCCTGTAGTAGCAGATGAAATATATAAAAACAATCCATCAAAAACGTTTACTAAATTTTTTGTTAATGGTCAATTACGAATGGATACATTATTTCCAGAAGAAAGAGTATTGTTGAAGAAATTTAGTGAATTAACGGGAATGGAAATAAAAGATATGGGAGAACTTGATTTAAATAAAGCAGAACAAGTAGCAACAGAAATTGAAAATTTACTTGATTCAGAAGAATTTAAATCTTCAAAAAATATTGAGAGTTCAGAAAATTTAGAAAGAAATGAAACAAAATGGATATGTTCAGTATGCGGATATGTTCATTATGGAGATAATCCACCAGAAAAATGTCCATTATGTGGGGTACCTAAAGATCTTTTTAATAAACAATAAATTATAATTTGTCAATGCGAAATACTAAATTGGAAGTGGATAAATTTATGAAAAAGAAAATTTGGTTAATATTTATTAGTATAATTATTGTTATTATGTTAGGATTAATAACCAGTTATGTAGATAGTGCTAGAGTTAGGAATTCAAAAGAACCAAAATTTACTATAAAAGTTATTTCTAATCATGGAAATAAGATTACATATTGGGGAATAGGTTATAAAATAATAAGATATCCAAGTGTTAGTCCTAATGAACCGTACAAAAACAATCGTGGTGTAAAATATGGTAGTTGGTTCATGTCATATTCATTAGACCGTTATGATGAAATAAGAAGAAATATTGATAAAGAAATGGAAAGGTATATATATATTATTACACCAAAATGTTATCCAGAAAATGGAACACCTATAATTACACACAAAGATTTAGTTTATAATGCAGGAATGGATAAAGAAAGTTTTTTAGATATAGATAAAAAATCATATTGTAAAGCATATATTAAAACTGAATGTACTGAAATAGGAAAATGGGATTGGAAAACATATATTAGCTGTAATGATTATGAAGATGATGGTTATATAAATTGGGAAAAAGGATTTGAAAAAAAGAAGTAAATTGATTAACTCTCATACTATGTCCTGTAAAATTTAAAACAAATAACATATAATTGTTTTTGAAAAGAGGGATTACTATGAATCAAGATAAAATTGGAAAATTTATTTCAAAACTCCGTAAAGACAAAAATATAACTCAGGAACAATTAGCAGAAAAGCTCGGCGTTACTAGTAAATCAATAAGCAGATGGGAAAATGGCAGAACAATGCCTGATGTATCTTTATTTGAACCATTATGTACTGAACTTGGAATTACCATTAATGAATTGTTAAGTGGTGAAAAAATAAATAAAAAAGATTATCAAGATAAATTTGAAGAAAATATTTTAAACACAATTAATTATTCAAATGAAAAATTAGAAAAATCTAGAAATATAATTGGAATATTTTTATTAATATTTGGATTTTTAGTAACATTAACATCACTTGTTATTTTTCCATCTGAAAGTAGTTTTAGTTCTATATATTCAGTATTGGGGTCAATTATTTCTTTGATAGGTTTTGCAAAATTAACAAGAAAAATAAATTATTCAAGAAGAATATTTTTAAATTATGGATTTTTAATTTTATTTTCTACATTTTTATTTATATTGGATTTTATAAATGTTAAATTAAATAATGAAGCACCTATGTTTTCAAAAGAAACTATTACAATTGATACAACAATTTATTATGATACACCTTTTTATGATGTATTTAGATGTAATACTAATTTAAAAAATGAATATTGGGTTATTGAATCTAATAAAACATATAATGAAGAATCAATAATTAAATATTGTAAATAACATATTTTGTGAAACACAAATGTTGTTTCACTTTTTATGTGTTAAAAAATTTAAATAAATAATTAAACGTGATATAATGATAATAGAGGAGTTGATTTGCTTGGAAATATTAGAAATTAAAAATTTAACAAAATATTATGGAAATGTTTTGGGAGTAAAAGATTTATCTCTTACTTTATATAAAGGAGAAATATTTGGATTTATTGGGCCTAACGGGGAGGGTTAGTTGTGAGAACTGATATTATAAAAAATCTATCTTTACTATTTTCTTATCCTCAATGTAGACTTTATCTATAAAGCTAGCCCAAAAACGACGTTTATTCTCGTTAGTTAATGAGTGATATATAGTCTCAAAATCGCTATTAATAAGCTCCTCTAAATGTCTTGTATCTTTTGGTGTTTCCTCGGAATTAAGTAAAGCGATATTTTCATTTAATTGTTTTTCCAATTCTTGTTTACGTTCTAAATACTCGGATTTATCTATATCGCCGTCTATAAACAACTCTCGGTTATTCTTTAATTTATTCTTAATTTTAGCCGTGTTATCAACTGGTTTTTTACCTTGTTTAGTACCTTTTAATTTATTCTCAACTATATATTTATTAGCCTCAATTTTTATTTTACTCAATAATTCTTCTTCTATTTTTTCTTGTCTAGCCGTCTTTTTATTTTGGCAATTCATACCAGCGACTCTATAACATCTATAATAATAGTATTGAGCTATTCCACCTTTATTATTTCTTTTGATTTTACAATTTCTAGCGTATTTAGAGCCACAACTATTACATACTAATAAACCAGTAAATATAAACTCCGTTGGGTCGCTTTTACCTCTAGTTTGTTTTACGTTTTTACATATTAATGTTTGTGCGTATTCGAACGTATCACGGTCTATAATAGCTGGGGTATAATCTTCGATTAATTCGCCTTTTTCCGTTCTATATTCTCCAATATACGCCGTATTTTTTAAATATTTTTTGATAGCATTGTAAGATATTTTACAGTTATATTTTTCTCTATAGTAAGAGACGGTACCCATTATAGAGCCATGTTTAGTAAAGTAATCAAATATATCTTTAACTCTCTCGCTGTTTACCTCGTCCGCAACATAACGCTTGTTTTCTATTTTGTAACCGAACGGGCAAGCTCCACTTGTTACATATCCCTCAGCTCGTCTATTGGCAAATACGAAGTTAATACGGTCACTGGTTACATCACTTTCGTTTTGGCTTATAGAAAGTCTCAAGTTTAGATTTAAAATACCACTTGATGTATTAAGGTCGTAATCTTCCTCGGTTGCTACCCATTTACAATTATGTTGGTCTAGTATATCCATAGTATTATAGTAATCTCTAACATTTCTAAACCAACGGTCTAGTTTGATAAATACTACAAGGTCTATTAAATCCTTTTTGACATCTTCTATCATACGGTTAAACTCAAGACGCTTTTTAAGAGTTTTACGAGCCGTTAAACCCTCGTCTACATAAAACCCAACTATTCTATGACCGTGCTTTTTACAGTACTCCTCTAAGGTCTTACGTTGAGCCTCGAGTGATAACCCGTGTTTAGCTTGCTCGTCATGGGATACACGTATATAAATTGCTACTCGTTTTGGGTCTTTACGCCCTAATTGTGTATAATTACTATCTTTTACATTTCGTTTCATTTGAAATCCTCCTTTTGATAATTAGCAATACTAGAGGGGCTATAATTACTTTTTAGCGAATATGCCATATTGTAAAAGCTATAGATGTAAAAATCATATAGCTGTTTTACACTTATTTGTTTTTACGCTTTAACATTTCTAAAGCTAGTTCTATTGTATCTATAAGATAATTAGCATTATCCTCATCAATAGGTTTACCGTCTAACGTTACGTTATCTTGTTTCATTAATTCCTTAGCAAAATAGATTATGTTATGTATTTCTATCTTTTGTTTTCTTTCGGATAAAACCTTTAAGGAATTCGAAGTAAATTGGTCGTTACTTCTACCAGCTAAATAATCTTTATCGACTGATAAATAATTAGCGATAGTTTCTAAAGTAGACTCTTTAATCGACTTAAACTCGGCGTTTTCGTAACGATATAATGTAGCTGGGTTTAAACCAACGGCTCTAGCTAACTCTCCAGCTCCAATATTTCGCTTTATACGTATGGTCTTTAAACGTTCCGCAAATAATTGCATATCCATATATAGCCCCTCCTTATCTAATATTATACGCCTTAATTTGCTAAAAAACAATAAAGGTTTACATAAAAAAATATTTTTTCGCTAAAAAGCATTGACTAGAACTTTTTTATTTGGTATGATGTGTATGTAATAGAGGACTAAAGGTATTGAAAATAAACATTTTCTACCATTTTTTAAAAACTTACATTCGCTAAAAAGCGAAAGATAGAGAGGTAAAAATTATGAAAAAGAGAAGATTAAATAAGTTAGGTAAAACCGTTTTAACAATATTAGTATTAATTTCTTCTATTTTGGTGTATAGTAGTACGTCGTTTGTTGGAAGTTTAGCCCAAAATAGTAATATTTGGTTATCAATATGTTGTTTAGAGTGGGTTTACCTATTTTTTATACAATTTTGTTTGTATTCTTTAATTTGGGAAAACTAGTTTTTCTACTAATACCGCCGTTGGACGTCCCAAGCCGTCATTAAAAAGTGTAGAGGGGTAGATAAAGAGAGGAGGCGAATTATTTGGTAAACACTCGAAAAGTTAAAGCTCGTTATATTGAATTAGGTTTAACTCAAAAAATTATCGCTGATAAAATAGGTCTTGACTATACAGCCCTCAACTTAAAACTCAATAACAAAAGGCGACTTTATATTGACGAGGTAGCTAAACTATGTGATATCTTGCAAATTAAAACCGCAGGAGAATTACACGATTTTTTTGGAATTGATTTTTTACTTGTATCTAACATTCGCGAAAATGCGAAAGAATTAGGAGGTGTGTAAATGGACTACGAAAAAATTTATAAGATTTTAATTGAAATCGTAGCCGAACAAAACAATTTGGTTATCGAGACTAAATTAAAAAAGAAAGCGGGTAATCAATGCGAGAAAAAGTTATCGAAAATCGGATAAAAGACTATCTAAAATCTAAAGGAGCATATTATTTCAAACATCATGGAAACCAGTTTAGTCAAGTTGGTGTACCCGATATTATTGCTTGTTATAAAGGTAAATTTCTTGGTATCGAAGTTAAAAACGAGACTGGTAAAACTAGCCCTTTACAAGATGTTAATTTGAAACTGATTAGAGAGGCTGGAGGTATTGGTATTGTAGCTAGGAAAGTAGAGGACGTGAGTAAGATAATTGATAACATTGTATAACTATCAACAAGAATACTTTAAACACGTTAAACCTAACTTTATATATGATATGGATACTGGGACGGGTAAAACGATAATGGGACTCCACCACCACCAAATGTATTTTAAAGACAAAAAGCTACTAATAGTAGCCCCAGCGTCAAAAATAAACGAGGGTGGTTGGCAACGTACTATTAAAGAACATTATCCAAATATCGTGTATGAAACTTGTACTTACAATATGTTACCTAAAAAATACGAACAATATAGAGGTTATTTTGTAATTTTCGACGAATGTCATAGGCTTAAAAACTCAACTGGTGTATGGGGTAAAGCTGGTTTTAAACTAAGTAAAATAGCAAGCGGTTTCATTTTACTAAGTGCTACTTGTATACCTAACGGTTGGGAGGACTCTATTAACTATTTTAAAATGTTTGGTCTTACCCAAAATAAAACCTCATTTATAAGTAATAACGCCATAACTACTACAAGATATGGTTATTTAGAGATATTAGGTTGGAAAAACGAAACTAAGTTAAAAAATATGTGGAATAGAATAAGTCGTCGGTTGTCTAAAGAGAACGCTACCGATTTACCACCTTTAGTTTTTGAGGAGGTACACTTTAAACCCTCTAACACATATAAAGTAATAAAAAAAGATAGAATTTGTAACGAGGTTTTATATGACAACCAAATGAAATTAAGACATGGTTTAAGACTACATACTAATTTAAAAAGTAAAATTGAGTACATAAAAGATTTTGTCGAAAACACAAACGATAACATAATAATTTTTTACAACTATGACGAAGAATTAGAACTCTTAAAAGAAAATATAAGTAAAAAAACATATCTATGTAATGGAAGTGTAAAAAATTATCCGAAAAAGAAAGAGTGGAAAAATGTTAAGAATACCGTTACTCTAGCAAACTATAAAAGTGGTAGCGAGGCGGTAGAGTTTACGTATGGCTCGATAATAATTTATTTTAGCCCTACGGAGTCGTATACGGAATACTACCAGTCTTACGGTAGGTGTTATCGTAACGGACAAACTGAAAAAGTAACAGCTTATAAATTTGTTACTGACAATACTATCGAGGCTGACATTTATAAGTCTTTAGATAGTAAACAAGATTTTAATTATAATTTATGGGAAAAGGAGAATTTAAAAAATGGAAAAAGAAACTAAAGAAATATTAGAAGAATTAAAAGATATAATGAAAGATTTACTTAACGGTAATCGTGACTCAATGATAAATAAAATAGAAGAAAGAATAACAAAAGGGTTTAAAGAACACGCTAAAATTTCTATCGAGAAATTTGAGGACGGTAGAGCAAGTACTAACATTGAGGGTACTACTATGGGTATTTTAATCGCTCTAGCTGGATTAGAAAAAACAATTTTAGAAAAAACAAACCCACCAAAAGAACTTTGGGAATTAATTAAAAAATCAGTTGGTACTATGGAGGTTAAATAATGATGAACGAATTAGCACATAAATTCATAGTAATGGATATAACTAAAGATTATTGCACTGGTAACGCAACAATAGAAGATGTTAAAAATAAGTTTGACAAATTTACCGAACAAATGAATAAAGAAGAAAGTTATACCGAATGTATCGGTAAAGTGTCGGCTAATATAGAGTTGTTATCAAGTATTATATGTATGAAAAAATTAAAGGAAAATAGAAACGACTTATATACTATCATTCTTTTATTAGAAAGAGAACTGGAAAATTTAAAAGTTATTTGTACGGAGGTCAACTAATGGCTAACGTAGAAATTTATACAAATAAAAAATTTGATATTTTAAAAATAATAACAATGGTATTAAAGCGTAAAGAATGGGGTAAAACTTATACTTTATATTCTACTCCAACCCACGAAATATTAATCGTAATGTCCTCTTATTATTTCGAGGATAGATACGCTAAATTTAAAATTATAATCAATGAAAAAGTGGGAAATGGTTATTATTCAAATGACTTAAATATATACACTGATAGAGAGGATTATACAGTAAAATTTGTAAATAAATTACTATTAAGAACTATAATAAGTTATTTAAAAAATTATAGAAAAAACATTTTTGAAAACGAGGCTTATAAACTTTTTCCTTATGTTTATCGAAGTAGTGAAAGTGACGACTATTGGATAAACGAGTTTGGGTTAAGCGAAAAAGTCGAGAAAATAAAAACTTCCCAACTTAGCGACGAGGATAAATTAGATTTAATAGATACGCTTATAGATAAAAAATTTAGTGATTATGATACAAAGGTAACATATCAACCTAGACGTGATTATGTCGCTAACGCTATGGAAAGTGATAGAGAGCCTCAAATATTACAATTAATAGAGGAAATAGAAAAAGAATTAAAGGAGGTAGACAATGGCTAACGTTAATGTAACAGTAGACCGCCACAAATATGTTGGTGGTAGCGATTTACCAACCATTTTAGGTTTAAACGCCAAATATGGTAAAAGTGTATTTGAATTCGCTAAAGAAAAAGCTGGTATTATCCCAAGTAAATTTAACGGTAATCAGTTTACTAAATACGGTCAAAAAATGGAGCCTGTTATTAGAGATTATATAAATAGTGTATACGGAGCTAATTATTTAGAAGATACAATTATTGATACTGTACGTAATTATCGTGGTAATACTGACGGTATTGATAGAGACGCTGAGTATCCTATTTTAGAAGTTAAAACATTTGGGGACGAATTAGACGTAGAGTATTATATGGCTCAATGTCAATTCTACATGGAAACTTTTAACCAAGATAAATGTTTATTAGTAGGTTATAAAAGACCGAGTGACTTTTACACTGGTGTAGATTATGACTTAGAAAATGACGACTCATACTTTAATTTAGAGTTTGATGAAAGTAATATCGTTACTCACGTTATCGAAAGAGACCCTAAATTATGGGGTAAAATCGAGGAACGTATTGTAGCGTTTAAAAATTGTGTAGCTGAGTTGCGAAAAAGCGAGGATATGACCGAGGACGAGTTTAATAAATTGTTTTATGGCAACGAAGTAATAGCTATGAGTAATAAAGTAGCTATGTTAGAAACTCAATTAAATACATATAAAGAAATCGAGAAAGAATATAAAATTCTCAAAGAGCAATTATATAAAACATTCGAGGAAAAAGGTTTAATTGGTTTCGAAACAAAAAATATCAAAATTACAAAAGTTGACCCAATTAGTTATGAAACTGTAACTATTGACTCGGCTAAATTAAAAGAAGAAAACGAAGAAATTTACAATAAATATAAAGTAACTAAGACAACCAATAGAAAAGGTTACATCTTAATTACAACTAAAAAGGAGGATAAATAATAATGAAATTGTATTTACTTGGATACATACAAAGTAATGGAGAATACATTTATTTAAGTGGTATCAATGAAAAAAATATGAGTGTAACTTTAAACACTAATGACGCTATTGACTTTTTAAATATGGAAAACGCCATAAATGTAAGTGAATACGTAAACAGTAGGGATTTAACAAATACTTATATACCTATCGTAGTAGAAACTACAATTACGCCAATGAGCGATAAGGAGGACGTTGACAATGGCACTATTACCAACGAATAAACCAAAAGAAAAAGATATTACCCCTAAAGTATTCTTTATTTGGGGTCAAAGTATGAGCGGTAAAACATACTTAGCTCGTCAATTCCCAAACCCAGTAATTATTAATACTGACGGCAACGCTAAAAAAGTATCTACCCCAAGTGTAGAAGTTTACGACTTTGAAACTTTCGTAAAAGTATTAAATGAAATTGAGGCTGGAAATCATGATTTTAAAACTATCATTATAGATTTAGTCGACGATATTAGAACAATGTTAGAAAACTACGTATGTAAAAAGAATAACGTTGACGACGTTGGAGAGATAGGATACGGAAAAGGTTATAGAGATGTTAGTATGACTTGGCAAAAATTAATGGTAAGACTTAACCAGTTACCATATAACGTTATCTTTATATCTCATATTAAAGAAATAAGCGAGGACGGTAACACAATAGAACGCCCAAGTTTAGAGCAAAAATTCTATAACATGACAATGGGTAGATGTGATATGTCTATCAAATGTAGAAAAGTAGGACAAACATATTTACAACTTGTTGAGTCTAAACGTGATAATTACACTGAGTCGGACGTTAAAGACAAAGAAGTATTAGCAATACTAAAAGGTATTAAAGGAGTATTTCCAGTAGCAAGCCCAACGCCTAATACTGTTAAAGCTGTTAAGCCATTAAAGAAAGCTGAGGCGACTGAGTAATGGGGATATTAGAATTTATATTTGGGATTATAATCGTTGTTGCGGTGTTATTCCTAGCGGTAGCTATATGGGGTATCAAATATAACTACCTAGAATTAGAAGAAAACAAAAAATTAAGAGAAGATTTAAGAAAAGCTCGTCTTAGAAGAGTTAAAAACGAGTATAAGAACGCTAAGGAGGTTAAGTAATGTTATCAACAATTTATTGGGTGCTAGCTATATTAGTAATGGTAGTACTGTTAGCAAACGCTATTTATATGCTAGTCTCAAATATTAACGAGAAAAGACAATATAAAAAATTCGCAAAAAAAGTATTAGATAGTTTATTAGAAGAAAGAGAGGAAGATTAATAATGGACGATTTATTAAATATTGCAAGTAAAACTATGGAGGGGTTTAACCCAGCTACTGACTCAGTAGACGACTTTGAAAAATTACCAGACGGGGAGTATAACTGTTTGTTAGAAGATGTAACAGCTAGAAAAAGCGAAAAAGGTACTAACTGGGTAAGTTTTAAATTTAGTGTTATGGAGGGAGAGTACGCTAATAGATTAATTTTTGTTAATTTCTATTTCACTGAAAAAACTATGGCACGTAGCGTCAAAGCTATTAGTAAATTAGCTTACGATTTTGGTTATGAACTACCACTTGAGGCGTTCTCTAGTTATGAAACTTTAGCGGAAACGTTAAACGGATTAGCTGGTAATCAAGCAATAGTTAAACAAACTACAAGTAAAAATGATTTTACAAATTATACTGTAACGCCAATAGAGTAGTAGGTGCTTACTATGATAATCACGTACGATATAGAGGTTTTAAAAAAAGACTGGATAATGGTATTTAAAGAGGGCGAAGATTATCGAGTAATACATAACAATAGAGAGGAATTAAAGTCTTACGTTGATAGACTTATTGAGACTAAATCTATTCTAGTAGGCTTTAACAACTACTATTACGACGATATAGTACTAGCTGGGATACTTCTTGGAAAAGACCCATACGAAATAAGTAAAAAATTAATCAGTGGTACTAGAGTCAATTATAAATTAAATCTAATTACTTTAGATGTAATACAAGAGTTACCGTTAGGAGTTGGGCTTAAATCCAGTCAAGCTAATTTAGGTATGTCAATAGTTGAAACGCCTATCGACTTTAACTTAGATAGAGCTTGTACTAAAAAAGAGCTAGACTTACTAATTGGTTACTGTAAAAACGACGTTAAAGATACTGAGATGTTATTTAAAATGAGACGTGACTATTTCCAAGCTAAGTTTGAAATAGTCAACGAGTTTAACTTACCAGTACCATACGTCAAAAAAACTAGAGCTATCTTATCAAGTAAAGTACTTAAATGCGAGAAAGTTAAAATCCCAAACGATAGACTTCATATCGATTATGACCCAAACATTAACTGGGACATAATACCGAAAGAAGTTAAAGAGTTTTTTGAACTATGCGAGTACGATTATAGATGTGGTGGAGATTATAAAGAGATAGAGTCACGTAAATTAAAACTCAATGTATGTGGCGTACCTCATGTATATGCTTTTGGTGGGATACACGGGGCTATCGAAAAATATAACGCTAGTGGTAGTTTTCTTCATATCGACGTATCGAGTTATTATCCGAGTTTAATTATTGTTGACGGCTTTATGAGTCGTGCGAGTGCCGACCCTAAACTATTTACGGAGCTTAGAAATATAAGATATAAATATAAAGCTATGAAAGACCCTAGACAACTAATCTATAAAATACTTATAAATGCTACGTTTGGAGCTATGAAAAGTGAGTTTAATAACTTATTTGACCCAAAACAAGCAAATAATATTTGTATCAACGGTCAAATTATCTTAACACAATTAGTCTTAGAGTTGGCTCCTTATACGCAATTAATACAGTCTAATACTGACGGTATAGTTGTTAAGTATAAAGAGGCTGATTATGAGAAAGTAGTCGCTATCGTTGAGGACTTTGGAAAGAGATTTAATCTTACTTTTGACGTAGATAAGATAATAAAAATAGCTCAAAGAGATGTAAACAATTACGCCATGATGTTTGAAAACGGAAAAATCGAGGCTAAAGGACGTTTTGCTAAGTTTAAAGGGGGTAACTTCATGCAAAACAGCCTTAGTATCATAGATAGAGCGTTAGTCAATTATTACATCTTCGATAAACCAGTACATCAAACAGTAATTGAGACTTATAAAGATAACGATTTAGCCCCTTTCCAAATCGTTTGTAAAATGGGTAGTACTTATAACGGTATGTATTATGAGTATGGAGACGAGGGCGATACTAAGTATATCGAGACTCAAAAAGTAAATCGTGTATTTGCTACCAATGATAAAAAATACTGGGGTATATATAAACGTAAGGGCGATAGCTACCAAAAGATAGCTAACACTAGCGAACATAATATCATTCATAACGAGGATATTTCTACGTTCGACAAATCTAAATTAGATTTAAACTATTATATAGCCCTATGCGAAAAGAACTTATATTAAGGAGGTGTATTAATGTTAAAATTTATAGAATTAAACGACGATAAACAACCAGTAACTACTTTCGATACTACTTATACCGACTTAAATAAGTTAGACAACGCTGGTTTACTTCTAAACACTAAAGTGGTGGTTGTAGACTTTGATAACGATAATGTTGACGAAACCAAAATCGTCGACTACTTTATCACTCACTATCCGACTCTAACTGTTAAAACAAGTAGAGGTATCCATTTTTATTATCGCAAACCCGAGGGCGTAACTATTAAAAATGGAGCGGATAAAATAACCGTTGGTGGTTTCCAAGTTGATTATAAAACTGGTACCAAATCGTACGCTATCGTCAAGCATAAAGGTGTTGAGCGTGAGAGAAACGGAGAATTAACATTAAAAGACTTACCGCCTCTACCAATAGAAATGTATCCGTTACGTAAAGCCAAAAATATAACTGGTTTAAACGACGGAGACGGTAGAAATAACGCTATTTTCTATCATTTAAGGTTAATTAGAGAGCAAATGAGCCACCTAGATATAAATAGTATAGCTGAGTTTATAAACGAGAGAATACTAGGTAAAAAACTAGCTAAAAAAGAGTTAATTACTACTATAGAAAGTGTTAACAACTTAGAAATTAATAGCAACGGTCAATATAATGGCGACTCTAACGACATGATAACTTTTGCTGAGTTTATTTGTAAAGAGTTAGATATTAAGATTTATAATCATAATTTATATTTTAAAGACGGTCTTAACTATTCTAAAGATAGAATTAAACTCAACAAAGCTATTAACAAACATCTTAGACTACGTAGGGCTCAAATGACCGAGTTAGAGGCTCAACTATACATATATGCCGATTTAGTTAACCCGAAACAAAAATTTAGTGTTAAATTACGTAACGGTGTCATTACTGAGGATACTGTTGTAGATTATGACTGTGGATTTACGCCGTTTTTCTTAGATGTTACTTATAATCCTAACGCTTATGACGAAAATGTAGATAAATTTATAGATTTTATATGTTGTAAACGTAAGGATATGAGAATAGTTTTAGAGGAGATTTTAGGGCATATCTTACTTGTTGACAAATTCCCTCATAAAATATTTTTCTTAACTGGGAGCGGTGCTAACGGTAAATCTACTTTTGTAGAAATGATAACTAAATGGACGGGAGAGTTATCCAGTCATGTAGATATAGCTCATTTTGACGACGGTACAAGTCTTACCAGTTTAGTAGGTAAAGTGGTTAACGTTGCTGACGACGTTGACGCTATCTACTTAGAGAAATCTAAAAATTTAAAAACTATGGCTAGTGGTAATACAGTTGGAGCTAGAGCTATTTACTCCCAGCCGATAACATTAAAGAACACGGCTACATTAATATTTACCGCCAATGAGCCACCAGTTTTTAAAGATAAATCCGACGGTATTGGGCGTAGGTTAGTTATTATACCGTTTGAGAATAAAGTAAAAGAAAGAATATATAACTTAGACGAGCTACTTAGTAGCGATAACGCTAAAAGTTATTTACTTAACTTAGCATTAAAAGGTATTAAACGTATCCTAGACAACAAATTAGATATGTCTATTAGTGAAACAATTAACTTAGCTACTAAACAATATTATTTAGATAACGATAGTGTATTGGCTTATATAAACGACTATCCAAATATAAATAATAATCCTATTTCAACCGTGTATGAGGCTTATGAGGAGTATTGCGAAGAGGCTAACTTAAAAGCTATTAGTCGTACTAAATTTAGTAGACGTTTAAAGAGTCTAGGCTACGATATTAAAATCAGTAAAATATTAGGTAAAAGTGTAAGAGTAATACTTAAAGAGGAGGAACAATGAAAAAATTATTAATGAATAAAAATTTTGTTACAGTATTGGCGGTAATCGTACTATTACTATGTGCTATATTTCTAACTGGGTGTAGTACAAGTGCCGAAACTGTTAGTTATAACATCAGTAGAGAGGCTGACGAATTTAAAGTTAAAAGAAGAATTGTATTTATAAATTTAAGAAGTGACACGTATTTATTTTCGATAACTGGGAATTGCTCGATAGAGACTGATAACGCTGATAATCAATTAGAAGTTATTTGTAGAATAGGCGACGATAAATACCAAAAACATTTTTTAAGATTATCTAATGAAACTACCTATACAGTAGAACAATTAGAATATAGCGACGTATCTAGGTACGATTATGAAATTGTATTTAGACCCGAGGCTATTATACCTATTGAAATTAAAACTCAAGTAGGAGAAAACTAAAAAATAAGGAGGAGAAATGATAAAGAAAGAAATTTACCCAAAGACTAAACGAGTTAGTTGTAGTGGGGCGTCGGTACAAATTACCGAAAAATTAGACGGCTCTAACTTATGTATCTTTAAAAAAGACGATATTTTATATATCGCTCAACGTAAAACGATACTAAGTTTAGCCGAAATTGAGGAGCATAAAGACGTATTGTATAAGGGTCTATATCAATGGCTTATGGATAATAAAAATGAGCTAGAACAAATTAGAAATGACGCTGTTATTTGTGGCGAGTGGCTAGGTATGGGTAGATTAAAATATACAGTTGACGAGTTTGATAAAAGATTTTATATGTTTGCTAAAGCCAATATCGACGACGATTTTAACTTATATAACATCTACTATAATCACGATTTATTCATTTATCCATTTGAGAGCTTGGAAATTCCAAAATGTCTAGGAGTTGTACCAATGGCTTATGAAATAGAATATATACCCGATAAGGATAAACTAGATATTTTATACAGTAAGTATGTTGAGAAAACTAAAAGAGATGTTGAGGGCTTTGTGGTAAATGTCAACAATACTATTAGAAAATATGTACGTATGAAAAACGGTAAACTACAAGAACATTTTGATAGAGGCGAGTAGATTATGAAAGATAAAAGCATAAAAGATTTAGTTGATAGAATAAATCAAATTATGGTTGAAATGAATAATTTAGAAATGGAGTATAACCAAATAGTATACGAGTTATGGGATAGAATACCAAGTCTTAAAGACGACGTTAATATCCAGCCTAAAGAAAATGAAAGACCGAGAAAAAGAGATAAAGTATTTACTGTATCTCAAGAGCCAATTAATAAAAGAAACTAAAAAAGAGATAAAAATATTAAAAAATGAACTAAATACTATTAATGGTTATAAGAAATTACAGCGAAAAAAGTAACGAAATTCTACACTTTTAGGGCTAAATTCTACACTTTTCTACACTTTTATTTTAAAAGTGTAGACGCTGGAGCCCTTTATTTATAAGGGTTTGAGCTAATTTTCTACACTTCTACACTTTTTTCTTTAATAAATTAAAAAATAAATAAAAAATAAATATAAAAAAAGAAAAAAAGAATAAGAAAAAAAAAAAAGAATAACGAAAAAAAGTGTAGAAAGTGTAGACAAACCTCACGAGCCCTTTATTTATAAGGGTTTGCACGGTTACACTTTGTTTTCAAAAGTGTAGACAAAGTGTAACCAAAGTGTAGACGATAGAAAGGGAAAGTATGAAAATAATTAAGAATGTTAAAGGGAAAGAGGTTTTGGTTGAATTAAAAAAGATAAAAGATTATGGAAGATATGGCTTATATCAAGTTTATAAAATAACTGGAAATGTTAAAGAGGCTATTCAATTAAATAAAATTATACAAAGTGGTTATCGTGTGGCTGACGAGGAGGAATTCGAGTGAGTTACGACGCTATAGTTAAATTTAAACATTACATATTATTTTATAACTATAATAAGAATTTAATTTTCACTTATAAACCAATGTTGGTTAGTGATTTGGTAGAACTACGAAATATATATCGTGGTAAAGAGATTAGAATTATTGGGAGGTAATATATGTACGTTATAAAAGTTGGGGAGTATTATGTTAGAAATGCTTTATATGGAGAAGTTACTTTATCTATGGAAATGATGAGAAGTTTCAATAAAGAGGTTGCTGAGAAATTAGCTGAAAAATTAAACGGCGAGCTTATTGAGATAGCCGAGGAGGTTACTTGTGAGTAGAAAAGATATACGTATAGCTGAGTTAGAGGCTGAAATACTAAGATTAAAAAAGAATTCAACTAATGATAAATTAGAAATAAGTAAACTGACTAGTAGGAATAACTCTTTAATGGAAGTTAACGAGGAATTAAAGAGATATTACAAAGGTCTTATGAGTGAGGCTAAATTAAAAAATGACGCTTTGATTAGTGCTATCAAAAGTAAAGATACTGAAATCTTTATCTATAATGGCGATACATACCGAATTAAAGAATTAAGATTTAATCAATGTGCTGACTGTCTTGATAGCTTAGATTTAGAGTTGGTTAAAGTTGATAATATTGTTAGTTATAATGGTGGACTTATTGGGGCTATGGAAAACGCTATTAAAAATGTTAGCGAGAGCTTAACTAAAGTTTTTTATGGAGATAACAACTGTATACCTAATGTAGCTCAAAACAATAAAGAATAAGGAGGGTTAACTATATGTATACCTTACGTAACTACACTGATACTAAATGTGAGCTAGAAATGGCTAAAACAAGGCTAAATCTAGTGATAGATAAGAAAATAACTATTTACGCTAACTATTTCCCTATAACAACTAAACCTAAAGAGGTATCCGTTGATGAAAGTAAAGTTAATGCTGATAAAATGGCTGATTATCTCGACGAAATTAATACCGTTGATATAGGTACTGGTATGTCGATAGAACAAGAGATAGAATATCAACAAACTCGTATTGAAAAGTTAGAGGGATATTTAGAAATAATGAGCGTTACTTTATCTAAAATGAGTGGGATAGAGTATAAGTTATTCTACGAAATAGTATATAAAGGTACTAATATTACTAAAGCCGTTGATATTATAGCTGAGGAGACGGGTAAAGATACTAGTACGATATGGAAGAATTACTATAGTAAAATCAAGAAAGATATTAAAAAGATATCTAACTTTGAAAAACTCCAGTGAAATTCCAGTAAAAAAGATGTTAAAATGTATAATGTAGAAATACATATAAAAGGACGACCCTAGACGGCGGGCGTCCTTTTTTTCTATGTTAGGAGCGTGGTTATGTTACAGTTTTTAATACTTATTTTAATGTTATTATGGGCTAGCATAACTTTTATACTTGCTAATATAGACGTAAAGGAGGACGCTATTATGGATAAAAATATTATTGAAGTTACCCCAAATAAAGACGGTAAAATCTTTATTACTTTATATGGTACTAGATATCAAATCGTAGTTAAAGAGTCTAAACCTAAATCCGCAAAAACTGACAAAGAATAATGTTAGTAAAGGAGGTGGTGCGGTATGGATATGACAAGGTTAAAACCGTACAAAATAGGCGACCCACTAACTCCTAAACAAGAACGTTGGATAGACGAGTATATTAAATGTAACGATTATACTACCGCCTCTCGTAATGCTGGATACACTGGTAGTAATAGTAGTTTAAAATCTATGGGTTATCAAAATAGTATTAAATTCAAAGAACTATTAGAGCAACGTAGATTAGAACTTAGTAGCGAAATAAAAGAAGATAGTATCGCTGAGCTTGAGGATATATTTAAGTTTTGGACTGATACCTTTAATAACGAAGAGGAGTTTATGAAAAATAGACTTAAAGCTAGTGAGTTATTAGCTAAAGCTAAAGGTGGATTTATCGAAAAAAGAGAGGTTACTATTGTTGATACTGACTGGTTTGTTAAGGAGTAGTGTAAATGCCTAGAGTATTAAACCCAGCGATATTTAACAAATGGATATACGATACCATAAACGATTATTCTCATAGAATAGAGGTTTATTACGGTGGTGCTGGTAGTGGTAAGTCTTATGGTGCTACTCAAAAGATATACTTAAAAGCCTTAAAATCTAAAAGAAAAGTGTTAGTTATACGTAAGATACAACGTACTATCAAAGATAGTATTTGGAGTCTAATAATAACACATATACATAACAGTGGTTTTTATAACGCTTGTAGAATTAATAGAAGTGACTTTGAGATAGAGCTACCTAATGGCTCTATTTTTGTTTTTAAGGGATTAGACGACCCCGAAAAGATTAAATCTATTGACGGTATAACTGACATTGTTATTGAAGAGGCTACCGAATTAAACGAGGACGATTTTACACAATTAAATTTACGTCTAAGAGCTTTGGTAGACTACCCACAAATATATCTTATGTTTAACCCTATCTCTAAAAAGAACTGGGTATATGATTATTTCTTTGTTAGAGAATTACCGTTAAACGTTAAGGTAATTAAAACTACTTACTTAGATAATAAGTTTTTAAGTGAGGAGTACAAACAAGAACTAGAACGATTAAAAGACCGTAACCCAGCTTATTATCGTATTTATTGTTTAGGAGAATTTGCTACTTTAGATAAGTTAGTATTCCCTACATATACGACTAAGATAATAAGCGAGAAAGACATACAAGGTCTTAAACGTTGGATAGGTCTTGACTTCGGTTATATAAATGACCCCTCGGCTATTGTTTGGGGCTTTATAGATACTATAAAAAAGAAAATATACGTATATGGCGAGTATGTTAAACGAGGTATGAAAAACAACGAGATAGCTGAGACAATGACGGACTTGGGACTACATAAAGATAAATCGTTTGGAGATAGTGCCGAGCCTAAATCCATAGACGAGATTAAGTCTAGTGGTGTTAACATAGAGCCTACTGTAAAAGGTAAAGACTCTATCATACACGGGATACAATGGATACAACAATATGAGCTTATTGTTGATGAACGTTGTTTTAAAGTTATCGAGGAGTTAGACAATTACACTTGGAAGAAAGATAAAAAGACTGGAGAGTACATAAATGAGCCAGTCGATACATTTAACCATACGATAGACGCTATAAGATACGGATTAAATAAATACATTAAAGGAATTAAAACGCCTAAAGTGGTTAATAAACCTAGAGGGCTATAGAGGAGGTGTGAAATGTATACTTTACCTAAAGATACAAAGATAACAAATCAAGTACTTAACGAAGTTATAGACTATAACGAGAAAGTTAAGAGTAGATTTAAGATGTTAGAAAACTATTACTTTGGTAAACATGGTATTTGTGACCGTACCAAAGACGATAGATTAAGTAATAATAAAGTGGTTGTAAACCATGCTAAATATATTACCGATACTAATGTAGGTTACTTATTGGGAAACCCAGTTGACTATCAAGTTAATAATGGAGAACACGATATCGAGCCTTTATTAGCGGAATATAAAAAGCAAACTATCAATGACTTAGATAGTGAAATAGCTAAAGACGTCTCTATTTTTGGTATGCAATATGAATATGTCTATGCTAATGAGAACGCTGAGCCTAGAAGTTGTGAAGTGGATAACAAAAATACAATTATCGTATATGACGATACTGTAGAGCATAACAAATTATTTGGATTAAATTATAGAGAAGTTAAAAAGGGCGATAAATTTAGTTATTATGAGATAATTTACGCTGATAAAAACGAGGTAAGAACATATAAATCATATTCAAGGAGCCTACAACAAGTAGGAAAAAGTGAGCCTCACGCTTTTGGAGATGTACCTTTTATATGTTATAAGAATAATCCCGAGCTTTTAGGAGACTTTGAGCCAGTATTAAGTTTAATTGACGCTTATAACTTGTTACAAAGTGACCGTATCAATGATAAAGAGCAATTGGTAGACGCTATTTTAGTGTTATATGGTATGGACTTTGACTCGGAACAAGCCGATATGTTAAGAGAGTCACGTATGTTAGCGGACGTACCAGTTGACGCTAGAGCTGAGTATTTAATTAAGACTCTACAAGAGGCTGACGTTGATATACTAAGACAAAATATCGAAAACGATATACATAAAATATCTATGGTGCCTAATATGAGCGATACTAACTTTGTTGGTAATTCAAGTGGGGTAGCAATTAGATATAAATTGCTTGCGTTCGAGCAAAATATTAAAAATAAAGAGCGTTATATGGAAAAAGGTTTAATGGAGCGTTTTAAATTATATAATAACTTCCTAACTACTAGAGCTAAAATGCAAGAGGTACCAGTTGAGGACGTAGACGCTATATTTAAACGTAATTTACCAAGCAACGACTTTGAAATATCACAAATGATTAATAACTTAACTGACGTAGTGGATACTGAGACTTTAATATCTCAATTATCTTTCGTAAAAGACGCTAGCGATATTATCGAGGCTAAAAAACAAGAGGACGAGGCTAAACCAAAAAGCCCTTATGATTTAGCTTATCAATACAATGAGATAGCTGACGCTAATGTTACCGACAATAATGTCGGAAACCAAGATAATAAAGACGACGAGTAGTAGGAGGTGTTAGTCTATGGCTAAACAAACCGAGAACTACTGGGATAAAAGAGCTTTAAAACGTTTGAGTGACTCCGAGAAAATGAGCGAGGAGTACATTAAACGTATTAAAAAGATATACGATAAGGCTTATAAAGATATTGACCGAGAAATAGCCAGCGTCTATAGAAATTACTCTAAAGAAACTGGATTAGATGTTAATAAATTAAAAGAGCTACTTACTCGTAGTGAAACGGCTAAAACTTGGGAGCAAATGCAACGCCAAGGTTTAGATAAATACATAAAGAATAACTACAAAGCTCGTATATCTCGTTTGGAGCAAATACAAGCTCAAATATATGCTAAGGCTAAGCAAATATACCCTAAAGAAGAACTAGAGCATACAATGGCTTATAAGGGCGTTATAAACGATAGCTACTATAAGGCTGTTTATGATACTCAAATGGGAACGGGGTATAATTTTACTTTCAATAAGATAGATAAAAATATGTTGGACTCTATACTTAACGAACGCTGGAGCGGTCTTAATTATAGTGAGCGTGTATGGGGTAATACTGATATCTTGGCTCAAAGTTTGAGCGAGATTTTAGGTGGAGCCATGTTAAGCGGTCAAAGTATAGAGAAAACATCTAAACAAGTTAGAGAGAGATTTGATGTTAGTAAATACTACGCTGAGCGTTTAGTAAGAACTGAAACAAATCACTTTAATAATATGGCTGACGCTATGGCTTACGAGGAGCTGGGCGTTGATTATTACGTTTTTGTAGCTACTTTAGATAGCCGTACAAGTGAGAAGTGCCAAAACATGGACGGTAAAAAGTTTGCTTACAAAGACAAGAAAGAGGGTATTAATTATCCTCCGCTCCACCCTAATTGCCGTAGTAAAACTAGGGGGTACGTTGATGAGGAAACTGAAAATACTCTAAAACGTAGAGCTAGAAACCCCAAAACTGGTAAGAGTGAGTTAATCGACAATATATCTTATAAAGAATGGGCTAAAAAGAACGGGTTAATTACTAAACCTAAAAATAATGTGAAGAAATCGACTAAAAATACTGTTGATAAACCAGTACTTACAGTTGATAATTTCCCAACTACCTTTAAGACTGGTAAAGAGGTTAAAAACACTCAAATTTTAGTTGATTATATCAATAGTCGTAAAAATGCTGACCCTAAAGTTGTTAAAGCCTACGGTTTAATGGGTAAAATGCAAAACGTTAATTTTAAAATATCACATGGTAAAAATTACGCATTATCTTATAACGAGGGATTATACGAGCCCTCTAATGTGAAATTAACCATACCTAATATCAAAGATATAAACGATATACCTAATATCAATACTGTTTTACATGAAAATATGCACTTAATCGATTTAATGAGCGGTGGTTATAATAATTGGTATAGTAGCTTAAATAATAACGACTTAATTAAAGCTGTTATGACTACTAACTCTAAAATGAGTGGTAAGGTGCGTAACTTATTCGCTGATTTTAACAATAATTGTTTAGATATAGCTAATCAAACTAAAAAGAAATACATACCGTTGTTTAATAACCTAAAAGAGAAGTATAGAAACGGTTTACCATACGATACATATAAAAAAGAATGGGTTAAAATCCGAAATAAAATGGAATTAGAAACCGATAATTTACAACGCTCTAATATGGGTGGAGGAGTAAACAACTTACAAGACATTTACGACGCTCTAAGTAAAGGTAAATTTAGAGATAGTAAAGTTGTATCGTACGGACATGGCTCTAAATATTATAGCCAGTTTGATAATAGAGTTAAAGAAATCGTAGCTAATTATGGTACGTTGTCGATAAGTAGACCCGATTTAATCGAGTTATTAAAAGCGGATAAACCGTTATTAGTGGAAGAACTTGACAAATATATTGAAATTTTGTTAAATAAACACGGAGGTTGATATGGAAGATAAAAAAGTAAAGATATTAGAGTTATTATCTCAAATATACGAGCCTATGCTTGAATTTTTTGATATTGATAGCAATAGATTATTGGATTTAAAAATCGAGGTATTAACCGAGTTAGCTAACGGTAAATCTATTAGTGAAATACCAAGATTTTATGACATATTAGAAAAATATCCTACTGATATGTGGGACTAGACGCTGATTAAGGCGTCTTTTTTATTGACTGAGAGGAGGTTAAATATGTTAAGAGGAAAAGGTACAAATATAATTATGACCGAGGGAGACTTCGGTTTAAATTTACCTATAACAATTAAAGGGGAGTCTTTCGAGCCTACCGATACTATTAAGGTAAGAATTAGTCAAAACGACGAGGAAATATTAACAAAGACTTTCACTAATATAGAAAACAATACGTTTAAATTTGCATTAACCAAAGAAGAAAGCGAACTACTAACTCCAAATTATTACGTGTATTCTCTCGACTGGTATAGAGGGGATACTTTTTTATGTAACATTATTAGAAACGGGCTATTTGAAGTAGAGGACAAGCACTGATATGGAAATAGTTATAAATAATAATGGTTTGGAATTGGAGTTAGGAACAACAGAAGTTTACCCTATATTGCAAGAAAAACAAGTAACTCCTACCAAGGAAGTACAAGAGGTTATTGCTGACGAGGGTATATACGGTTTATCTAAAGTAATTGTTGATAAAGTTAAACTACAAGATAAGGAAGTTAACCCTAGTACAACTAAACAAGTTGTTAATGCCGATAATGAGTATACTGGTTTAAATGATGTAATTGTTAACGCTGTTGCAACCGAAGAAAAAACAGTTATTCCAACTAAAGAAGAGCAAATTATAACTCCTAGTGAAGATAAATTTTTATCTAAAGTAATTGTTAATGGAGATAACAATTTAGTACCTGAAAATATATCAGAGGGAAAAAGTATATTTGGTGTTGAGGGTAGCGGTAAGATAGAGAGTGAGTGGACTCCCGAGTCTGACTGGTGGGATATAGAACAAATCTTAAAAGACGATACCGAAGATTATAAGTATAAATATATTATACTTATGGACGATACGGAGCCTACATACACAGTAAGTAGTTATACTATGGGGGATTTAATAAAGACAAGTGACGGTTACACATATACGAGAAATGACGCTGGTAAAGTTCATACTTGGGATACATCAAAAGATAAATGGTGTTCTAAAGGATATTATACAAGATATATCCTAAGTTGTTCTAACTCTTTGGGTGGTAACTATTTTAAACCTTATGCTACTAATGTTTCTTCTATTTATTTGGTGTTTAGTGGTTTCGAACAACAAGATTTTGGAAGTTCAACTAGACTTATAGCTATTAAACCTATCAATGGGGCAAGAATAAAAGATTTTACTGGTGTTCCAGGTACGTCTGGTAATTATGGTTTGACTAGAATTTATCAAGATGTCATACCAATAACGGACGCTAGTTTAGGTGCATATTTTTCGGGTAGATATTGCCCAATAGATTTTAGTAAAAATCAATTTGACTTTCAACAAAGAAATGTTAATTGTAACAACGCTTTCGGAAATCCCTTTTTAAAATTACCAAAAACGAATTTTACCACTTTATACGTGGGAAATGGGAATAGTATGTTTTCGGCACATTATTCTATAGAAGAAATACCAAAATGGATTAATTTCGACAATATTACCAATGCGAACAGTTTATTTTCTGCTTGTTATCATCTTAGAAAAGTTCATAATCGTATAAACATGGCGAATTTGACCTCTGCTCCAACAAATATGCTTTACAATTGTTATGATGTACGAGAAATATATTTTAGTAATGTATCGTTGACGTTAGATGTTTCTTATGCGTCAAAAATGAGAATAGAATGTTTACTTGATTTGTTTGATAATCTTGTTGATTTAACGGGCGGAACAGCTCAAACATTAAAAATAGGTAATATTAATAAACAGAAACTAGAGGCTATAACGGAGGGTCAAGAGGCACTAGCTTTAGCGGTTGCTAAAAACTGGACTGTTTCTTAGGAGGTAAGTATGGAAATAGTAAAAAATGAAAAAATGAATGTAAATATGTTAATAGCAAAAGAGGGCTACTTATTAAAAGATAAAAACGAAGTGTTAGAAGAGGGACAAGAGCCTTATCTAACTGATAAAATCTATTTGGCTAGCTCTATTACTACTATAGAACAATGCGAAGAATTATGGGAAGAAGTTAAAGCATAATTATTTTGGAAATCTCGCCGTTTGGTCTTTTCTCAACCCCTTTATTTTATATAAAAATTCATATGCTTTTCGTTATTTTCTTTTTTGATTTGTGAACTTGGGGCGAGACACGTAGTTGATATGAGGTTTAGCAACTACAACCCATAAATTATAGAATTGCGGTAGACGTCTTTGGACTATACCTAAGCTAATCGGTTGCGACTGGTTGGCTTTTTTCTATGTAGAACACTATCTCTAATAGGTAGTGTAGCAACGATATATAAAAAGCACTACATCTGAGTAGTCTGAAATGGTTAGGTGCGACGAACGGGCGGGGTAAATATTCCATTATATCGTTGGTACAGTATCAATTAAGATACTAGGAAAAAGAAAACTGTAAATACCTTTTTGGGAGTGGTAGAAATACTGTAAATACCCATGTAGGAGTGGTTATCTTTTGTAAAGGGTCTATTACGATAGAGCCTTATTTTTCTATTTAGCCGACGGGCGTTAAACGGAGAAAGGAGAGTTATCATAATGAACGATAACAAACAAACTACTCAACCAGTTAACACAGCTAATACTGGTACTAATGAGGGAAACGCTGGAGAAAAAACCTTTACTCAAGAGGAGCTTAACAACATTGTTAGCCAACGTCTAAAAGAGGTTAACGCTAAAAATGAGGAGACTGTTAAAAATGCGGTAGCTCAAGCGATAGCCGAAGAAAGACGACAAGCTAAGTTAAGTGAAGAAGAAAGAGAAAAGGAGGCTAAAAGTAAACGTGAGGCTGAGCTTAAATCACGTGAGAACGAATTAACTTTACGTGAAAATAGAATTACGGCTCAAGAATTACTTAGTCAAAAAAATATCCCTATTGACTTAGTGGAGTTTGTTGTAGATTTAGACGAGTCTAAAACTAAAGATAATATCGAAAAACTAGCAAAAACTTATAATAAGTCGGTAGAGACTGGAGTAACTGATAAATTAAAAGGCACTCCACCAACGGACTTTTCTAATTCAAATAGTAATAATAACGCTGGGAAGTCTAAAAAAGACTACTCGGCTTTTTAATTGCCAAAAAAGAAATTAGATTAAAGGAGTGATGTGTAATGGCAAGACAAGACGCATTAAATATTTATATTAGTGATGATGTTAAAGACAAATTAGCGGAAACATACGGAGAGGTAATCGAGGCGGTACAAAAAGGTGCTTTATCGGAACAAATCAAAAATAAAAACTATAGTGGAGACGCTACAAGTGGAACAGTAGTAATCGATAGATTTAAAAATGCTGAAATCAATGATTTAGGAACAGCTAGAACTGGTGGAAAAGGAGATAGCATTAAAAATACAGGTCAAGTTACTATCAACGTTGACGACGATAAAGAAATCGTAGAAGAATTAGCTAAAAAAGACGTTAAATTATATGGTTTAGACGGTATGGCTCAAAAGAGAAAAGCTAACCATATTAAACGTATGATAGCTTACTTAGATAGAGTATTCTTCGCTAAAGCTGAAGAAGAGGGTACAAAAGTAGAAACTACTAAAACAGCTATTCAAGAAAAATTAGAAGAACTTATCCAATCAGTTGAAACTACTGTTAATGACTGGGTTGACGGTGTAGATAGAGATATGTTAGTTATCACTGTTACTCCAGCGGTTTACGGAGAATTAAGAAACTACATTGACTCAGTACCAAATAGTATTACTGGTTTAACTGACAAAATGTTCCATGAAGTTTTAATCTATCCTAACCATAGACAAACAAAATCTATGATTTGTATGATAGACGGAGCGGTAGGACAATTAGTAACTACTGACTCTTACGACGCTGAAAAAATACCTCTATCAAATGATATTGCTTTAGAGTTATTCTTCTCAAGAGGAACTAAAGCGGTTATGCCTGACTTAATTAAGTTTGTTGACTAATTAAGTCTATACATAAAATATTAGAAAGGTTATAGGTGGAAATATGAAAAAATTTAGAAATAAAAAAACTGGTATTGTTGAGGTTGTTACTAACAAAAAATTATTAGAACAATACGAAAAACATACTGAAACTTACGAAGAAGTTAAAGAAAAACCTAAGAAAGAAGATAAATAGTTACAAAAAGTCTCTATATTAAGGAGGTGTAAGTATGGACGAAATAATCGCTAAAATAAAAGAATACTTAGCAATAATAAATAAAAATACCGCTACAATGGATAAAGACTTATTAGACTTTAATATTAACGTGGTGTTAGATAGAGTAAAACTTTATTTAAACAGCGAAACTATACCTACTAATTTAGAGCGTATTTTAGCTGATATAGTTAATACTGGGTTAAAGAAATGTCTTAAAGATATAGAGTTATCTAACGAAGATAACACGGCTGTTGACCGAGTTGTTACAAGTATTAGCGATAACGGACAGTCTATATCATACGCCAACGAGGTAACGAGATACTTTACTACAGTAAGCGACGAGGAGTTATTTACTGGGTTTACTTCGTTACTTAGTAGATATAGGAGGGTTAAAGTTGTTTATCCCAAATCACATGAAGAAAGAAATAGCTAAAGTATTTTACGATAAAGAGGTTGAGGTATTAGTATCTAAATACAATACCGACGCTGAGGGAGGCGTAACTTATAATGGCTATGATTTTAAAGACAAATTCAAATGTAATGTTAGTATTTCAAACTGTAAACGAATACAAGAGGAGTACGGGCTAGACTATAACATAGATATATCAATAACAACGGATTATAACTTACTTATACATAATGATTTAATCAAGTATCAAGGCGTTATATACAATGTTACTGATATTTTGCCTAGTGATAGTCATTTACTCGTAGTTGCTACAAAATGGCGACAATAACAATAAAAAATCTTGATAAATTAACGGCTAAATTAAATAATATGTCTCAAATGGACGTTAAAAAAACCATGACTAAGGCGGTTACTCTAGTACATGGGGAGGCTAAAAGTAGAGCCCCAGTAGATAGTGGAGACTTAGCTGGTAGTATCCATATGGACGTTGATAAAACGTCTAAAGGTTATGAGGGTAGAGTATACACTAATTTAGAGTACGCTCCTTACGTCGAGTTTGGTACTGGTGTTAAAGGTAACGGTACTTATCCTTATGAAGTTGAGGGATTAACACTCACTTATAAAGATAAAGGTTGGTGCTACTGGAGTGATAAAGAGGACAAACTTATTTACACTAAAGGACAAATAGCTCAACCTTATATGTACCCAGCCTTAAAAACACATGAGAGACGTATTAGAAAATTATTTAAAGAGGGCGTTAAAGATAAATTGAGAGATTATTGTAAAGGAGGTAAATAGTGTACTTACCTAAAAGTGATGTTTATAACAGTTTGAAAGAATTAAATTACTATGTGTCGCAAACTCAACCCCCAGTATTTGAAGATTTACCAGCTATTATTTTTAAAGTTGGTAACAATAGTCTTAATTATGACTTAGATAATAATATCTTGAGTCAAGATTTAGATATCCAAATTGATATTTGGGCTGAGGATAGCGTAACGGCTAGTAATGTGTTATCCCAAGTTGAAAAAACTATGAGGTCAAATCTATACGAAATGTCGTTTAGTAACGACGTACCAAATATAGGTAATCTATTTCATATCGTAAGTAGATTTACTAAATCGATTTAAAAGGAGGTAGAAATATGGCTGAAATTAAACAAGCTACAAGAACTATGGGTACTACTCTTACTAAAACTAAGAGCGGTCAAGAAACTGAAGATTTAAAAATAGCTAATTTAACATCTATTGGAGAAATCGGAGTAGAAAGCGAAGAAATCGACGCTACTGACTTAGATAGCCCAAACAACTATAAAGAGTTTATAGCTGGGTCTAAAGACGCTGGAGAAGTCTCTATCGCTGGTAATATCAAAGACGAGTCTAATGTTGAAAAAATGTTAGCTCTAGCTGAAAGCCAAAGTATAGAAGAATTTACAGTTACTTATCCAAGTGGGGCTAAATGGGTGTTTAGTGCTTTTGTTAAGTCTTTTAAAGACGGAGAGAAAACTACTGACGGTTTAGCTACATTTACGGCTACATTAAGAATTAGCGGTAAACCAGTATATACTAAATCGGCTAATTAATTTGACGGGAGGTCGGTTTAAATACTGGTCTCCCTCTTTTTTTGTATAAAACTAAGGAAATAGGAGGATATAAAGTATGAAATTAAATTTAAAATATACGGCTACAACCGTAGACGAAATCGAACAAAGCAAAAAATTACCAATAGAAAATTGCGTTGCCGATAACACTATCGGTAATTTAGCTTTATTTATCCAAAAAGGACTTGTTAACGATAACGGAAACGTTGGAGTAAGCAAATCGGTGGCTATGTCAACTATCGACGAATATTTGAAAGATAACGATAAAGACGAGCTATTAATGGATATTATGCAAGCTCTAATGGACGGCGGTTTTTTGTCGAGGGACGTGGACTTGGAGAAAGTGAAAGAGCTGAAAGCGAAACGCAAAGCTCAAGTCAACGAACAAATCGAAAACGCAATGTAAAAGAGTATAAATATTTTGGGGATATGTGGCGAGATTTGGAGGAGGAGGCTATAACAATAGGTCTTAACCTCCATTATTTTTGGTCTCTTAACCCTAAACAATGGGCTAAACATATCAAAGTATTTAACGAGAAAGAACAATTAAGGTTAAAAGAGGTAGATACACTTAACTGGATACTAGGTAAATATATCGGTTATGCGGTAAATGACCCTAAAAAGTACCCTAAATCGCCTTTTACCGAAAAAACCACCCAATTAGAGCCTATGACGGACGAGGAAATGGAAAAACAAGCCCGTCGTAATACTATCAAAATGGGAGGTGTTATTAATTGACAATAGAAGAATTACAAGTCTTGATAACAGCCAATACCAAGCAATTACAAAAAGAAATTGCTAAAACTAATACTACTGTAGCTGGGTTACAAAAGACGGCTGACAAAACGTCCGCTGGGTTTATGTCGTCTTTTAGAACGCTAAGAAACGGTATTGTAGCTTTGGGTATCGGTAAAGTTATCAAAGACTCAATAATGAGTGGTATGAACGCTATTGAAAGTGATAACTTATTCGAGACTTCTTTAGATAACATGGCTGACGAAGTAAGAGCATGGAGTGACGAAGTAGGCGACGCTTTAGGTCTTAATGCCGTAGCTATGCGTAAAAATACTGGTGTTATCTACAATATGACTACTTCAATGGGTCTAGCCGAAGATAACGCTTTAAAGATGTCAAAAGGTATAACGTTATTAACCGAAGATATGGCGTCTTTTTACAACTTAGATAGTACCGAGGCTTTTAATAAATTAAGAGCTGGTCTTACTGGAGAAACTGAGCCATTAAAAGCTCTAGGTATTCTAGTAGACGAAAATACTATCAAACAAGTAGCATATCAACAAGGAATAGCTCAAACTGGAGCTGAATTAACCCAACAACAAAAAGTACTTGCTCGATATGTTGCTATATTAATGCAAACTGGAAACGCTCAAGGCGACTTAGCTAGAACTATAGACTCCCCAGCTAACCAGTTACGTATATTAAAAAATCAAATCGCTCAATGCGGTATGGCTTTTGGTAATTTACTATTACCAGTAATAAAGGCTGTTTTACCATACATAACGGCGTTTTTCAAAATAGTTACAATGGGGCTTAATGCTCTAGGTAAATTTTTAGGTATCACTAAAGATACTAGTAATGTGAGTAGTGGATTTGGTGGTATTGCCGATAGTGTAGGCGACGTATCCGACGGCGTTGGTAAAGTAAATAAAGGCTTAGGAGGAGTTGGCGACGGTTTAGACGACGCTAACAAGAAAGCTAAGAAATTAAAAGGTACTTTAGCTAGTTTCGACGAAATGAACGTCTTACAAGATAACTCTACGGACTCTAGTAGTGCTAGCGGTCAAGCTGGAGATATTGGTATGGGTAGCGGTGGAGCTATCGGTGGCGTTGGTCTTGACGGTTTATTTGAACTGGGAGAGTATGACGCTAAGCTAGACGGTTTAAAAAGTAAAGTAGACGAGATAGTAGAAAGTATGAAAACTAAGTTTAGCGACTTTAAAAACATACTTGTAGACATTTGGAATAGTGAGCCTATCCAAGCGTTTGCTGGTGCTGTTACTACATACGGTCAATTTATATGGGACTACTGGTCTCAAATGGGACTTACTTTACAAGAAAATATATCTATGACTTGGGAAAATATAAGAGGTAACGTTAGTACCGCCCTAGATAACATGACTTTACTTTGGACTATGTTTTGGACTGATGTTGACGCTGGTATAAAACAGTGGGGTCAACCTATTATTGACGGTGTTAAAGGTGTTTTTAATTCTATATGGAAAGACGCCGTTGACCCAGCCGTACAATTAATTACTAAAGTGTGGGCTGATTTTAGCGGTATACTAGTAGATTTATGGAACGAACACGGTAAGAAATTAATCGATAATATCGGAGAATTTGTTACTACTACAATAAAATTATTTCAACGTATATGGGACGACATAATAGAGCCTATAATTACCCCATTTTTAGAGATGTTATCTTGGTTATGGGATAAACACTTAAAGAAAATGATTAAAAACGTAGGAGATTTTGTAAACGAACTTGTTAACTTTTGTTTAGAGTTATATAACGAGTTTATAGCCCCATTAATTCACATGGTTATTGACGTATTAGCTCCAATTTGGACTAGTGCATGGCAATTAATATGCGGAGTCGCTGGTACATTAATTGGTGTTATTTGCGATATAATCGGTGGTATTGCTAGAGTTTTAAGTGGAATTATGGACTTTATAATGGGAGTCTTTACTGGAGACTGGAAACGAGCTTGGGGAGGTATCAAAGATATCTTTGGTGGTATTTGGAACGCCCTAAGTGGAGTTGTTAAAGGTGTTATTAACTTAATTATCGACGTAATTAACTCTATGATAGCTGGAATTAATAAAGTACAATTCGACGTACCCGACTGGGTACCAGTTTTAGGGGGCAAACACGTAGGATTAAAAGTACCTAAAATACCAAAACTAGCTCAAGGTGGTATCGTAACTAAACCAACAGTAGCCCAAATAGGAGAGGCTGGTAAAGAGGCGGTATTACCACTAGATAAAAATTTAGGTTACTTAGATAAATTAGCTGACAAAATAAACACTAAAGGTAACGGTCAACCTACACAAATAATCGTAAAACTAGGAGAAGATACTATCTTTGACAAGTTTATTGATTATACAAAAGATAAATCATTCGAAACTAACGGGGAGGTGTTTAGCTTATGATTTATACTGGAGATTTAGTTAAAATTAACGGCTCAACCCTACCTCATTTAGTTACGTATAAAATAGGTAGAGCTAAGCTATGGAAAAGTAGTGAGCGTAATATGAACGGGGATATACGAGCTACGCTTATTGGTATATTCCCTAAAATAATTATGCAAGTTAACTATACTACTCAAGAGGAAATGGCTAATCTAACACAATTATTAGATAAAGATTTTTTCGAGGTTGAATGGTTTGATGTGAGAATACAAGAAACTGTTAAAACTAAATATTACGCTAGTGACTACGAGATAGAACTAGACGATAAAACTAAAGGTAGATACAAACCTTTTGAGGTAAGTTTAGTACCAGTATCAAAAAGGAGGTATTAGTTATGATAGCTGTTAGTAATGATTTTAAAAACGCTATGAAACAACCCGTAAAAGAGTTGCAAGCATATATTAACGATATTAAAAGTGCTGACGATTTAATATCATTCAAAATCAGTTGCGAAACTGGGTTATGTAAAACAGCTATGAGAAAACTAGAGGGGAAATATACTGGAGAGCATAATTTATTAGGTCAATGGGTACACGCTGGGTTTGGTGTTAAACTACCTAGCGGTGCCTTTGAGTACCTAGAATATGGCTCTTTTCTAGTTACGGAAATGACTCACGTTAAAGATACTGGTGTTACTACAATAGTTGGATACGATAAAATGATAAATTCCATGACTCCTTATGTACCACTAAATATAGAGTATCCGATTAGTTTAATAGATTATACAAAATTACTTTGTAATGCGTGTAATCTTGAACTAGATAATGAGGGATTTACTTATAATTTATATAACGATACTTTATTATCTAAGTTGTCAACTTATAAAGAGCCCATGACCGAACAATATTATCGTGGTTACAAATATCAACTTACCCCTAATAGTACATATACTGTTAAAGTAACTAATAACGGGTATAAAGGGGATTATGGTTGGATATATGCGGTGTATGATAGCAATAAAGAATTAATAGGTAAGTTACAAGAGGGAGCTAAAAGCGAAGATATTACAGTTACTTTTACAACTGACGATACTGGTGTCATTTATTTTACTCATTTATATGCAACTCAAGAAAGGCTAGATACTTGGTTTAGTACGGTTACTATTCAATTAGAAAAAGGGGTAACTATACATGATTATGTTCCATATAACCCTATGAAAGACTGGTTAATAACTAAAGAGTTATGGGAAAATATCGAGGGTATTACTTATCGTGATATTTTCGTACAAATAGCTCAAGCTACGGGTACTACTTGTATTATCAGTAACGATAAAGTTTACTTTAAATCATTAACCGCTACTGGAGAACAATTAACATATGATAATATGTTTAAGTTGAAACTGGAGCCAAAATATGGGGAGATAAATAGTATCGTGTTATCTCGTACTCCTCAAGAAGATAATATCTATATGAGAGACGAAACTAGTGTTAAAGATAACGGATTAACTGAGTTCAAAATCGAAAATAACGAGATTATCGATAAAGACCGTGATAACGCTATGACTCCAATATACGAGGCTTTGAAAGGTATAAGTTATTATCCTTTTGAGTCGACTACTGAGGGTCTAGGTTGGTATGAAATAGGAGATAAATTAAATATCGTAAATGATATGGGAGACGTATTTAATACGGCTCTTTTTAATTTAAATATAACTATCGACGGTAGTATTAAGGAAATACTAAAAACCGTAGCTGAAACTAAAACCCAAACTCAATATCAATACGCTACGACTATCGCTAAACGTGTTAAAAACACTGAGATTATTGTAAATAAACAAGAACAATATATTGAAAGTTTAGTAAGTGACGTTTATAGCGAAAAAGGTATCATAAACGAAAATTTCACTAAGATTTATCAAGATATACACAATATTGTTAATAACGTGCAAAACAGTGGTGGAGGTAACTTAATTAAAAACTCGGTTATGTTTGCTTATGACGGAGATAAAGTTAACGACTGGGATATATCGTATGGTGGTAAAAACTTATTGGATTATGTTAGTCATTTTCTTCCCTCAAATGGAGGACTTACTAATACTATTAATCCCGACGGCTCTATAACTATCACTGGAAAACCAACATCTAGTTATGTATCAATAGTTAACAGACATTATATAAATGATATTTTAGAACATGGTCAAAGATATAGATTATATGAGAAAAATTATAACGCTGAAGTGTTTATAGAAGTTAGAGCTCAAAATAAAACTGACGGCTCATATAAATATCATCAAAGAAATACTAATTTTACTGTTGATTTAGTTAATTATGATTATACTATATGCGTTATAACGGGTCTTGATACTACTTGGGGAACCGAAGATAAAACGATAACTAATTATTGGCAATTAGAAAAAGGCGACTCCTTTACTGGATTTGAGCCTTATCTTGAAAGTAACATTATTATAGACTCAAATACTGAGTCTTTAAGTGCTGGGGGCTTGAGCGGTCATAGTTTTACACTACGAAATAAAAAAGCAAGTCAAAAAGTACTTGTTAATACTAATAGTTATTATAGTTTTAGTACCAAAATCAAAAAGGGTTTAGACGGTAGTTGTTACGTTAGATTATACAATGCTAACGAAGAATATATAATCGAACTAAAAGAGGGCGAGGAGGCTTTTTATAAAGAATATGAGATAAAATCTCTATCTCCTAAAGATAACTATTATATTATTGAATTTTACGGCTCGGCTGATAGTGACGCTACATTTACCGATAATATGCTTTCTCTTGGGGAATATAAAAGCCAATGGACTCAAGCCAATGGCGAAATAATGAATACTCAAGTTAATGTAAACTTGAACGGAGTATTAGTTAAATCAAGTGTTTATTTAGGAGATTATACCGTTATGTCTCCTTTAGAGTTTGCTGGTTATTCTAATATTAATGGAACAATTACTAAAGTATTTACTTTAAACAAAGATGTAACTTATATGACTAAAGCGGAAGTTAAGGACGAGTTTAGAATGGTACCAATAAAAATAGTACCTATTACAACTGGAGATTTACAAGGTTGGGCGTTCGTTCCGTCGATAGAGGAGGTGTAATACATGGCAACTCAAGGCTCAATGACTACGGGCTCATCATATAATAGGAGTTTAACATTTAATTGGTGGCTCGATAGACAAGATATAGCTGGTAACTATACCGTAATAGGTTGGGAAATAGTCGGTAGTGGTAGTGCTACTGGATACGTTAAGAGTGGTAACTTTGATGTATGGGTATCGGGGACTAACCTTTATAATTCTAGTGACCGTATCAATTTATATAATGGTACGGTAGTAGCTAGTGGTAAACATACTCTTTACCATGATAATAACGGTAATCGTAATTTTACAGCTTATATAGAGGCTGGTATTTGGAGTACCGCCGTAAACTGTTGGCAAGAACAAAGTTGGGACTTACCACAAATACCTAGATACGCTAATATTACTAGTTTTAGTGTAAGTAAACGAAATGAAACAAGCGTTTTATTTAACTGGAGTGCTGACGCTAATTGTGACTGGGCTTGGTATTCTACTGATAACGGTAGTACATGGCACAACTTACCTAGTAGCAATATAGTAAGTGGTCTATCTCCTAATACGACTTATAACTTTAAATTAAGGTTACGTCGTACCGATAGCCAATTAACTACTGATAGTAGTACTTATAAACAAACTACTTACGATTATCCACATTGTACTAACAGCCCAAATTTTACTCTTGGAGAAGAGCTTACTTTAACTTTATATAACCCATTAAATAGAAGTGTAACCCTTAATGTAATCGGTGCTGACGGTAGTACTTTATCTACTGATATTATGACTGGTACAAGTATAAAGGGATTTGTTACTGAGAAATTTATAAATAACGCTTACGCCTCTATACCTAATAATAGTAGTGGTAAATACAAAGTTGAGGTCATTTATGAGGGTATAACTAAAACTAGAGACAATAATAATATGTATAGCGTTGATTTATCACAATGCAAGCCGATATTTAATAATTTTACCTATAAAGATATTAATACCGTAGTAACTAATGTAACTGGAAACAACCAAGTGTTAGTTAAAGGTAAATCAAACTTACAAGTAACAATTAGCTCTAGTAATAAAATGGTAGCTCAAAAAAGTGCTACTCCAAATAAATATATTGCCGTTATAGATACACTAAACGTTAACGCTAATTATAGTGAAAATGACGTTACATTTGATGTTGGTACCGTAATAAATAGTGGTAGTAAACGTTTAACGGTTACGGCTTATGATAGTCGTAATAACGATACAAGCGTTTATAAAGATATTATGGTTTACGATTATAGTAAACCAGTAATTAACGTAGATGTAGCAAGACTTAATAACTTCGAGTCGCAAACCACTTTAAAGATAAATGGTACTTATACTAAGTTAACTATTGATAATAGCGATAAAAATAGTATTGTATCCGTACAATATAGATATCGTGAGAAAGAGGGTACTTGGTCTAACTGGGTAACGGTAAATACAACTTTAACAAGTGGTAAATTTACTTGTAGCGATATCATTTTATCTTTAGATAACACTAAACCATTTGATATCGAAGTTATGGCAACCGACAAATTAGATAGTGACGTAGCTAGTGGCTCTATTGATGTTGGAGAGGCTATATTCTTTATTAGTAGTAATAAAAAGAAATGTTACATTAATAATAAACAAGTCATGACGGGTATAGCGGAAGATGTTAACCGAACTGACTTAAATAATTATATAAATGATTTTGTGGCTGGATACGGACATAACTTAACCAATGCTCCTAGTAACGAATTTAATTTAGGACATTTCATGTCTATACCTAGACATGACGCCGAGGGTTACGTAACTCAATTATTTTCGCCAAATTCAACTGACGATATTTATATTAGAAAGTGTAATGGAGGTACTTGGGGAGAGTGGTCTTTATTAGCCAAAGAGGGCAAAGTTTTATACGATAATTCAACGGGTGCAAACGGAACAATAACTCTAAACGATAACGCTACAAACTACAAGTACTTAGAGATATTCTATGGTAACAATACCATAATATCAACAAAAACGTTGGTTACAAATGGTAAAAAAATATTATTATCTCAAAGTTATGTAGAAGATACTGGGTGGTATTTCGTTTATTACGAAGAATTAACTATCAACAACAATTCTCTTGTTGGTGGTAAAAGCAATAGAGTCGATTTTAACGTTAATGGTATGACTACATACAACTCGACTCAAATGAAAGTATTTAAAGTTATAGGTTACAAATAAGGAGGTGGTATAGTGGGAATAATTAATTTTATAAAAGATTATTGGGTGCTTATCACTTTCTTTATTGGAGAGCTGGGGGCACTCATTATTTTTGCCAAATCTATATTAAAAGGTATCAAATGCTCGTTGAGAAACGATATGCTAGATATTTGGGATAAATGTAAAGAAACTGGGACAATTACCAAGTATCAATTACAAGCGTTTAATTACAGTTATGATTTGTATAAAAAATTAAAAGGTAACTCTTTTATCGACGAAATTAGAGACCGTATAAAAGAGTTTAAAATTATAGACTAGGAGGTGTAGATATGAGTAATAAAATATACGATATTTTAAAGTGGACTTTATTAGTTGGGGTAGCTCCAACTATCGCTTTAATCACTGGTTTAGGAGAATTATACAACTTTGATACTACACTAATAATCGGTACTATATCTTTAATCGCTACTTTCTTAGGGGCGGTTACTGGTATATCAAATATTAATTACAAGAAGAAAGACACTAAATAACTAGTGTCTTTTCTATTTTAAGGAGGTTTATATATGACTATTAAACAAAAACAATTACAGTTAAAACATCTTGGTTATTACACTGGAAAAATTGACGGTAGCTTTGGAAACCAAAGTAAAGAGGCTACTAAAAAATTTCAACGTGCTTATGGTCTTACGGTTGACGGCTCTTTTGGAGCGTTAACCGAGGCTAAATCTATCTTGGTATGGAAGAATTACCAACAACAACTTACCAATAAAGGTTATCGTATTGCTATAGACGGTTATTGTGGTACCAATACCATTAACGCCATTAAAAACTTTCAAAGAGATAATGGCTTAGTAGTAGACGGTATTATCGGGACTAATACCATAAAAGCGTTAAACTCTTCTAACGTTTATATGACTGAGAAAGACTGGTCTAACTCTAAATATTTTAAAGCGAGTGAGTTTAAATGTCCTTGTGGTTGTGGAGCTGGTAAAGTTAAAAAATCACTAGTCGATAATTTAAATGTTATGAGAAAACATTTTGGAAAACCAATTACTATTACAAGTGGGTTAAGATGTACTAGCTTTAATAAACGAGCTGGTGGCTCAACTAACTCAAAACATTTAACTACTATCGGTGGAGCGGTAGATTTATATATTGCTGGTTTATCCGATACTCTTGAGGGTAGAAAACAACTTGTTAACTACTGGATTAATACTTTCGGTAATGCTAACTACAGTTATTGTAATGGCTACGGAAAAACTAAATCCTCAACTAGTTATCCAAAATCAAGTACAATGGGTAACGCCGTACACGTAGACGTTAAATAAGAAAAGCCTAGAGCAACAACGCTCTAGGCTCTTTTTTTGTGCCTTTATTATTAGTTCTCATAACTACAACAAACCAAATGG